>JAZUPX010000132.1:0-9749 GCA_045605405.1 Clostridia bacterium | reverse complement strand
AATCCTTTGCGGATAAGACCGTCATTGAAGTTCATCAGGGTGTAACTGCCATTGTCGGCCCTAACGGAAGCGGTAAGAGTAACATCTCCGATGCCGTAAGATGGGTTATGGGTGAGCAGAGTGCAAAAACTCTTCGTGGCGGAAAAATGGAGGACGTTATCTTTGCAGGTACGCAGAAACGTAAACCTCTCGGTTATGCGGAGGTTTCTCTTGTGCTGGATAACACTACTCATTTCCTGCCCTGTGAATATGAAGAGGTAGAAATCACGAGAAGGGTTTTCCGCAGCGGTGAAAGTGAATATATGATTAACCGTACAGCCTGCCGTCTTAAGGATATTAACGAGCTTTTAATGGATACAGGTCTTGGCCGTGACGGTTACTCAATAGTCGGTCAGGGTAAAATTGCTGAAATCGTTTCATCCAAGGGTGAAGAACGCCGTCAGATTTTTGAGGAAGCGGCAGGTATATCCAAGTACCGCTACCGTAAGAATGAAGCCGAGCGTAAGCTTAACCATACAGAGGATAACCTTGTCCGTGTACGTGACATATTGGGTGAACTTACAGAACGTGTCGAGCCTCTTAGGAAACAGAGTGAAAAGGCAATCAAGTACCTTGACCTCAGGGAAGAACTTAAGGGAATCGAGGTCAGCGCGCTTCTCCAGATAACAGACATCAAGAGGGAAGAGAGTGTAAAGACAGGTGAGCTTTATCAGAATGCCGTTCGTGAATTTGAAGAAGCAAAATTAACTCTTGACGAATATAATGAAAAAAGTGATAAGCTCTACACTGAAATGAGGGAAACCGACAGCGAGCTTGAGGGTAAGCGTGAGCACCTTGCAAAGCTGGAGGGTGACAGTGCTTCTATCGAGAACGAAAGAGCTATCATTAAGAATAATATAGAAAACCATAAGGTAAATATTGTCCGTATTGAAACAGAGCTTGCAGGCTGGTCGCACAGGGAAGAGGATACAAAGGCACAGATTACCGTACTTGAAGAGCAAAAGAGTCAGTTTAACGAACGCTTCCTTAAAATGGCGGACGAGCTCCAGACCCTTGAAGAAGAGGACCGCCTTATCGGGGAGGAGGTTTCCCGCCGTGTAAAGGCTTTAGAAACTGCAAGGGAAGAGGTTTTGAATCTTCGTTCCAAAAAGAGTGAAGCACAGTCAAGGCTTGACAGTATTGACCTTATTACACAGAATATTGAAACACGCCGTTTCTCGATTGAAGTTGATATTGCGGCGGCAAGTGATGATATTAACCGTCTTACTGCAAAGTGCAGTGAACTTTCTGAAAAAGCGGAAAAAGCACAGACGGAATTTGACAAACTTTCCGACGAGGTTTTCGAGGTAAATCAAACATACCACAATGCAAACCGTAAAAGTGGAGAGCTTAAAACCAAATATAACGAACTGTCAACACAGCTTGGTGAAAAGCAGGGCAGACGCAAGATGCTTGAGGAAATGGAAAAAGGTCTTGAGGGTTATGCCAGAAGTGTCCGTGATTTGCTTAAAGCAAAAGAGGACGGTAAATACCGCGGAAACCTTATAGGTGTACTCAGTAAGCTTATAACAGTTGACAAGAAGTATACAACAGCCATTGAAACAGCTCTTGGTAATGCAATGCAGAATATCGTTGTAGATACCGAAGCTGATGCAAAAGAGGCTATTGAATACTTAAAGTCCAACCGTCTCGGACGAGTTACATTCCTGCCAATATCCTCTCAGGAGGGAAGACGGCTTGACAACGAAGACCGAGTTATGGCAAATGACGGTGCAGTTTCCGTTGCAAGCGATGTTGTAGAATGTGACAGCTTGGTAAAAAATGTTATTGAGGCACTTTTGGGCAGAACTGTCATTATGGATAATATGGATAATGCGGTGAAGCTTGCAAAAGCAACTCATTACAAATTCAAGATAGTAACTCTTGCAGGTGAACTTCTTCAGCCGGGTGGTAGTATTACGGGCGGTAGTGTGAACCGTGCGCAGGCACTCTTAGGCAGAAAGGACGAGATAGAGCGTCTTAATCTGGAGTGTGATAAACTGCAGGACGAAACAGAAAAGCTTGAAGATGAAATCGACGATTTGATGGAGCTTGCAGAAAAGAGCAGAAGAAAAGAATCACAGCTTCGTGAAAAGCTTTCTGAAAGTGAAAATAAGCTTATGAAGGTCAAGGCGGAAGCAGATATGAAAGAAAGCCTTCTAAAGATGGCACACGAACGTCACGAGAAGCTTATGGGTGAAAAAACGCAGATTTCCACACAGCAGACAGACACAGTGGAAACCAAGAAAAAGCTTCGTGAAATTCTTGAAGGCTCCGACGAGCTTATAGAAAAGGCAGAAGAAATTGTAAGAGCCAAGCAGGAAGCTGTAAGGGAAGAAACCCTGCGCCGTGAAGCACATTCGGGCAAGGTTATTGACAAGAAAATGGAAATTAACAGTGCCCAGAAGGATGTTGAAATTGCCGGGCAGAGGATTGAGGATGCAAAACGCAGTATACTGAATTCTCAGTCCGACTACAAGCAGAAGCTTGACGAGAAGCGTGCTCAGGAGGAGAAGATTACCTCTCTTGAAAAGCAGATTGAAGAAAATCTTATGCGTCATAATCAGTGTGCAGTTGCCATTGAATCTATGAAAGAGGAAATCAAGGCGTATATGAGCGGACGAAGCGGAAACGACATTGAGCTTGAAAAACTCCGCGAGGGTATTAAGGAGCTTAATGAAAAAATCCTTGTTCTGCAGGGTGAGGTTGTACGAATCGAGACCAAGAAGAATAAGATTGAAGAGGATTTGGAAAATGCCGCGAACCGTCTTTGGGATAACTACGAGCTTACATACAATACTGCGCTTGAATTCAAAAAGGACATCGGCTCACTTTCCGAGGCACAGAAAGTAATTTCACAGCTTAAGAATTCTATCCGTGCATTGGGTAATATTAATGTTGATGCCATTGAAGAGTATAAAGAGGTCAAGGGCAGATATGAATTTATGAGTACTCAGGTTGCCGATATGGAAAAGGCGAAAGCAGACCTTGAAAAGCTTATCGGTGAAATGATGGCTGTAATGCGTGAACAGTTTGCAAAGAAATTCCAGATAATAAATGAGCTTTTCGGAAAAAGCTTTGTTGAGCTTTTCGGCGGTGGTAAGGCGGAGGTTAAGCTTCTTAACCCACTTGACACCCTCGAAAGTCCTATTGAAATCGAAGTTCAGCCTCCTGGAAAGAAACTTCAGAGTATTACACTCCTTTCGGGCGGCGAGCATGCGCTTACTGCAATTGCACTTCTGTTTGCACTTTTGCAGGTATCTCCCGCACCGTTCCTTGTGCTTGACGAGATAGAGGCGGCTCTTGACGACGAAAACGTTTACCGTTTTGCAGACTATATCAGAAGCCGCGGCGACAATACACAGTTTGTCGTTATAACACACCGTCGCGGTACTATGGAAGCGGCAGACATTCTCTACGGCGTAACAATGCAGGAAAAGGGTGTCAGCAGACTTCTTTCAATGAAGCTTGACGAGGTTGCTTTCGAGGAATAACAGAAAGGAAAATTTCTATGGAACAAAACACAGAGAAAAAGGGACTCTTTGCCAGACTTAAAGAAGGTCTTGGCAAAACCCGTGATTCATTTAACGAAAAATTAGATAATGTGTTTTCAGTTTTTACAAAGGTTGATGATGACCTTTATGACGAGCTTGAAGAGGCACTTATATTGGCTGATATAGGCGGACAGACAAGCTTTGAAATTGTTGAACAGCTCCGTGAAAATGTGAAGAAAAAACACATCCACGACGGAGAGGAAGCGAAAGCGGAGCTTAAAAATATCATTTGTGAGATTTTAAGTGCAAATGACTGCGAGCTTCATCTTGAAACCAAGCCTACCGTGATTCTGGTAATAGGCGTAAACGGTGTTGGAAAAACTACCACTATCGGCAAGCTTACCTCAAAGCTAAAGGCAGAGGGAAAAACTGTTGTATTAGGTGCAGCGGATACATTCCGTGCAGCAGCGGCAGACCAGCTTGAAATATGGGCGGAGAGAAATGATGTTCCCATAGTACGTCTTACCGAAGGGGCAGACCCTGCGGCGGTTGTTTTTGATGCCTGCTCTTCTGCAAAAAGCAAAGGTGCAGATGTCTGCATCTGTGATACTGCAGGCAGACTCCACAACAAGAAAAACCTTATGGATGAGCTTGGAAAAATCTACCGTGTTATTGAGCGTGAGCTTCCCGAAGCCCAGAAAGAAATACTTCTCGTACTTGATGCAACAACGGGACAGAATGCCGTTAATCAGGCAGAGGAATTCAATAAGGTTGCAGAAATCTCTGGAATTGTACTGACCAAGCTTGACGGTACTGCAAAGGGCGGTATTGTGGTAAATATCTGCAAAAAACTGGGCGTACCTGTTAAATTTGTGGGTGTGGGCGAGGGTATTGACGACCTGCAGGTTTTTGACCCCATGGCATTTGCGGAAGCATTGTTTGGTGAATGAGCGTATGAAAAAGGAATTTGAATGTAAACGAATTCTGGTAGAAAATATTGAAAACAGCCGTGAGAAGCTTCTTATAAGAAGAAAGCATCTTAAAAATTATGACTTGCACTGGCACGACTGCTTTGAAATAGAGCTTGTTCTCAGGGGAAGTGCGGTGCAGGTTCTAAACGGAGACCGTTATAAAATGACTCCGGGCTATATATATCTTTTAAACCCCACCGATTTTCACAGTATAGAAACAGACGGTGCAACGGTTTACAACATTATGTTCAGCGAGGAAATGCTTGACAAGGAAGTTCTTCAAAAGATACTGAGCATAAAGAAGAATATTATCTTCAAGCTGGATAACAGAGAAATGCAGAATATAGAATTTCTCATTTCAAGAATGCTTTACGAGTTTGTTCATTATACGGATTATTCAAACACCATCATACAGAATCTTATGGAATGTCTTTTCATAATGATAATCAGAAAATGTGATTTCAAGGAAAAGGATACTTCAGATTCACAACACGACAGTATAAAGAATTCAATTTTGTATCTGCATAGTCATTTCAGGGAAAATCCCACTCTTACACAGCTTTCTAAGGCAGCAGGGCTTAACAAGAATTATTTCAGCAGTCTGTTTCATTCTACCACAGGTAAAACCTATAAGGAGTACATAAGCTCTTTAAAGCTCGATCACGCGAAAAAATTAGTTCTTACAAGCAATGTTCCGATAAAAGAGGTTTGCTATGCGTCGGGATTTAATTCCCTCGCTAATTTTTTGAGGGTTTTTAAGCAAACCTACGGTGTTTCCCCGGGAGTTATGCGGACGCAAAATAAGAATAATCTTCATTAAAAAGCAAATACTAACCGTAATAAATACGGAGAATAAAGAAGGATATGACTCTATCCTTCTTTTAGTTTGCTATGAAAAAATATTTTTTGAAAGATTTTAACTACAATGTTGCAGGGGCGTTTTTGGTTGCCGTGGGAATTTACTCTTTTTCGGAAAAAATAAATGTTGCCCCCGGTGGAGTAAGCGGTATTGCCATAATGGTAAAATACCTGACGGGGCTTCCCATAGGCGGAGTTTCGCTTTTTATAAATGTGCCGCTCCTTATTATTGCCTATAAATTTATGGGAAAACAGTTTACAGTAAAAACAGTATATGCCATTTTGATATATACCGTTGTCATTGACTCAGTAGTAACGCCATTCTTTCCCCAGTATGAGGGCGACCGTATGCTGGGGGCAATATTCGGAGGAGTCCTTATCGGTGCGGGATTGGGGCTTGTTTTTACTCGGGGTGCATCTACGGGCGGTACTGATATAATAGGCTATCTTGTAGAGAAAAAGTATCCCCATATTCCTATCGGGAAAGCACTTCTTTTGGTGGATTGTATTATTCTTGCGATTTCGGTATTTGTGTTTAAAAATATTGAATCAGCACTTTATGGTGTCGTTATGCTCTACGCCCAGAGTATGGTTATAAATAAACTTGTGTACGGTGCCGAAAAGGGGAGAAATCTATTTATAATATCCAGCCAAACAAAAAAAATTGCACAGCGGATTTTAGAGGAACGCGACCGCGGTGCAACCTTTATTGACGGACACGGTGCTTATTCAATGAAGCCAACCAATATCCTTATGTGTGTTGTTCGTGTGTGGGAATACCACTATATAAAAGAAATTGTCTATCAGGAAGACCCAGGTGCATTTGTCATTGCCACCCAGGCAGAGCATATCATAGGCGAGGGGTTTACAAATAAATAAAAAAATACGTCACATATTGAAAATTGAAAGAATAAAATACCCCGTCAGGGCATGAAGCCCGACGGGGTTTGTATATTTATTTCAATTATGCTATCATCAAACCTATCCTTTAATTTCATATAACCTGTGTATGTTGCAATACGTTATAATTTCTTCCAGTATCCGTAAGTACCTGTAACGGGGTCTTTAAATAACGGAATTTTGGACGGAGAGAATGTTGCTATACTGAAAACAACAGCAATCGTTATCAATATCCAAATTGCTGTATGAGGAGAGTTGCAACTTATGGTGTTATTTGCAAACAGTCGGTTTTCAATATAATAGCTTATAAATGCGCATACAAAAAATATTGCGATATTTACCCAATCGGGAAGATTACCCAACATTCCGTTAAGAGTATAGTACAAAACGGGAATAAGCATTGTTCCGACTGCAATTCCAATCAATTTAACGCAGAAAAAATTCTCATATTCCGTACCTATGTAGCGACTTTCCAATAACGCAAATGCAAACATCGGAAAAAACAACAGCTTCATATGTTCCCATATTGATTCATTTACCGCAGAAAACGGTGCAACAAGGACACTTCCACCACTCCAATCAAAAAGGAAATGCAACAGCACTCCTGCAATGCAGGTAAATATAAATCCACCAATTTGCCAACGAGATAAAAACATATGCATTCAAACCTCCAAAATATAATTTTCTACTAATTATATTCGAACGTGATTACGCATATGTTTTTTGTTAAAAAACTTGATTATGTATGTTCTTTATGATAAAATTTTCTTATAAAATACCAGAAAGGAAGTTATCTATGGAAGTTATTATTGGAGAAGAAAAACTTGTATATTCTGTTCCTGTAAATGATAAAACAAAGAAGTGGGGGGTATACTCTATTCCAAGGATGTGGCGTGATATCAGCGGAAAGCTTGTTATCCGCTTTAACGGAGAGATGGACTGCGGAGATACCGACAATATGCAGATAATTCCCAATTTGTATTTTGTTTCCGACGATAACGGCGAAACATGGGAAGAATACCCTGACGGAGATGAAAAATATCCCTGCGACATTTTAAACGGAATAGGTTCTCCATACGCTGAAATTAACGGCTCAACAATAGCTTTCCGGGAACGGGCTGACCGCAAGGCATTAAAGGACATTCCTTTTCAAAAGGAATTTATGATGCCTAACGGAGAAGCGATAGTTCATTCCTATAAATACGGTGATATCCCTGCAGAGTGCAAAGGTGTGGAAAGAATCCGCTACCAAAACTCTACCGATCCTGCCGATATTCTTCCCGTGAAGATTGATTTCCCTGAAAGAGAAATTCTCATAAATGTCAAAGGTTACAATGCGGGGGAATATGTGGATGTAGAACAAAGGGTAAAGCAGTGCATATTCAAAAATACATATTTCTGCTCTGTGACACCTCTTCCTGACGGGACTCTTGTTGCGGTAAGCTGCGGACAAAATCCCGAGGTTACTGACCATTACAGCGGAATTGCATACCTTATTGAAAGCAGTGATATGGGACTTACGTGGAAGAAAAGAAGTACCATTGCGGCTGACATTAATATGCCCTATGGATATACAGGTGACGGTAACGAAATCACAATGACAAGAACTCCGAGCGGTGCACTTATCTGTGCCATGCGGATGGAGATGAGTATACACCCCGACAAGGCAAAGCCCATCTGTGATACGATGATTGCAATTTCAAGGGATAACGGTTATACATGGGAAACACCTTTTTCCATATCGGATTCCAGCGTAACACCGCAGATAATGTCCTTTGAAAATGGTGTTGTTTCCGTTGTTTACGGCAGACCGGGCGTGCATTTTAAATATTCTGCCGATGACGGAAAAACATGGAGCGACTCTTTCAGTATCATCGGAAAGACTCTGGAGGAATACCGAAAAGACGGTATATCCGATGCGAAAAGTAAGTATTCTGACACCTGCAGTTACAGTAATGTATTCATTGAAAAAATTGCGGAAAATACAATGCTTGTTCTTTACAACAATTCAAAATATGATGAGGGTGACGGAGTGAAGCACAAAGCTGCCTTTGTGAGAACTGTTACTTTTGTGAATGAATAATAAGATAAAAGAACTGAAACTAAAAAAACATACAATCAAATACGAGTTGCAGTATAAGAAGGTTAAGAATATCAATCTGCGAATAAGTGCCGGCGGAAAAATCTCCGTTTCGGCAAACAGATGGGTTTCACAGAGGAATATAGAAAACTTTCTTATATCAAAAGAGAATTTCATAATCCGTGCTTTAGAAAAGTGCAAAAAGAAAGCCCACGTACCTTTGAAACAATATTTTGCAGAGGAAGAAATCTGTGGTGTTATACAAAAAATCTTTGACGAGGTATATCCGTATTTCAAGGAAAAGGGGATAGAATACCCACAGATAAAATTCCGCAGGATGGTCTCTCAATGGGGAAACTGCAGAAAAGAAAGAGGTATTTTGACCTTTAACAAAAATCTTATGTATGCTCCATATGACTGTATTGAATATGTGGTAATGCACGAGTTTACTCATTTTTTACAGCCCAATCATTCACAGCTTTTCTATAATGAACTCAGTAAAATTTGCCCTGATTGGAAAGATAGAAGAAGCATTTTAAAAACTATTTGTTTGAAATAAGATAACTCCTTGGTGATATCACCAAGGAGTTATCTTATTTCATTGCTGTGCTGTTGTTTAAAAGTGCCGTGCTATACATGTAAAGCACGTCACAGTTTTCAAAATCAACAAAGCTTCCTACAAAACTGCTCTGTATATAACGAATGTCAACTACTGTTATTTTCCTGTACCCCTCTGACATCAGCGGTGCAAGACTGCTTCCGAATGAATCGCGGAAAAGCACAAGCTCCTTGTCTGTATCGGTATTGGGGTTTTCTATGGTAATCAGCGGAGCAACGCCCGAAAGAAACATTTCGTAAGGGTCTTTGCTATACGCTTTTTCCATATTGTACATATCACCTTTTACGGGCATTCCTGTGTCGTAATAGGTAACTTTGCAAGAGTCAATTGTGTCGTTTGTCAGGTACTTAATTGTGTCGGGCTTTACGGGGAGAGCATACTGACCTGCATACACTCCGTAAAAGGGATTTTCAAGAGTGTTTACCTTGTAATCAGCTTTCACATCAGTACCCATTTCCTTTGCAAGATACTCTGCAATATCCGTTATTTCCTCCTGCTTCCAATGTGTGTCAGTTGAATAATAATCGTCAAGGGAAAGCAGAGGAGTGATGTCTATATATTTCATATAGTCGGTTTTTTCTTTCATTCGTTCTATAAAACCGTCATAATCAATAGAGGGATACCCGTTTTTTTCTGCAAGAAATGCATTTTTGTCAGGAACTATTGAAAAGTAGATGTTTGCATTTTTGCCGGAAATATTTGAATCAATAATTTCCTTAAAGAGTTTTGCCGAATAGTCTGTCATATAATCATTTTCAACAACATCAATTTTTGAAATGTGTCCGTCT
>JAZUPX010000131.1:0-6160 GCA_045605405.1 Clostridia bacterium | reverse complement strand
AGGATATTGACGCTTCACTTCTTCATCTGAAAGAAAACGGATTTACTGAAAGAGCAGAGATTTTCACCGTCCCCGTAAAGGATAATCCCCGTGCAGAAACTCCCGAAAAGCTTGCGAAAAAATTTAGAAGCTTCGGCTTTGATGCGACTCCTTGCAAAACAATCGGAGAGGCTTACAAAAAAGTAACCGATAAAAATAACACTATTCTCATTTGCGGCTCTCTTTACCTTTATAAAGATTTCGCCGAAAGAGAATAATCGGGAGGAAAAGCTATGTCCAAAAGAAAAGAAAAAAACACAAAAGGTAAAATAATAAATGCCGCATGGGACCTTTTCTATGAGCAGGGCTACGATAACACCACCGTAGAAGAAATTATAGACGCTTCAGGCACATCTAAAGGCTCTTTCTATCATTATTTTGAGGGGAAGGATGCCCTTTTAGGCTCTCTTTCATATATTTTCGATGAAGAGTATGGCTCTCTGCAGAATAATTTTCCCGAGGGAATGAGTGCCTTTGATAAGCTTCTATATCTGAACAGCGAGCTTTTCTCCGTAATTGAGGACAGAATAGATATTGAACTTCTTACAAGGCTTTATTCTACTCAGCTTGTTACAAAAGGGGAGAAGCATCTGCTTGATAACAAGCGTCTTTACTATAAGCTTCTACGACAGATTGTGAGCGAAGGGCAAAAAGGAGGAGAGATAACAGACAGTATGACCGCAAGCGAAATTGTAAAAATGTATGCAATGTGTGAGAGAGCACTCATATACGACTGGTGTTTGTGTAATGGCGAATACTCTCTCTGCAGTTATACAAAAAATGTAATGCCTATGTTTTTATCAGGAATTCGTATTAAATAGAGTACAGTTTGTAGTTGCGGAAGTATTTGAGATTTGTTTGGCGAATAGAGAACTAAGTATAGAATATAGTCTATACTTAGTTCTCTATTGATTTATATATTTTTTTGTGGTACAATGGCAAATGTACATATAAAAATATATAAAAAGGAGATAAAAGTAATGGATATTCTTGCATTTGTACTTTACTTCGTGGCAATGCTTGCCATAGGTGCTTTCTTCTTCTTAAAGGGAAGAAATAAGAATGTAAACGAAAAAGACTATTTCCTCGGTGGAAGAGAGATGGGCCCTTGGGTAACGGCTATGAGTGCTCAAGCATCGGATATGAGTGCATGGCTTCTTATGGGACTTCCTGGTAGCATTCTTGCATTCGGTTTTGGTCAGGCGTGGATTGGTATCGGTCTTGCAATCGGTACTGCAGCTAACTGGATTTTGGTTGCTAAGAGACTTCGCAAATTTTCCCGTGCTTCCGGTGACGCAATTACACTTCCTCAGTACCTTTCCAACCGTTTTGCAACAAAGAGTCACGTGCTTAGTGTTATCTGTGCGGTTGTGTTTCTTGTTTGCTTTACCATCTATGTTGCTTCTGCTTTCGTAGCAGGTGCAGGGGTATTTACAACTCTTGTTCCCGAGCTTTCAGTTTCAACTGCAATGATTATTTTTGCAGTAATTGTTGTTCTCTACACTTTCCTTGGCGGTTTCAAGGCTGTTTGCTGGACTGACTTTTTCCAGGGACTTCTGATGATTGCGGCACTTCTCATTGTTCCCATCGTTGTAGGCTTTGTAAAAGACCTCGACCCCACAGCTCTTTCTACTGTGTATACAGGCCCTAACGGTGAGGAATTCAAATTTGTTGCAAACTTCTTTAATGCAAGCTGGCAGGATATCGTTTCCGGCCTCGGCTGGGGACTTGGTTACTTCGGTATGCCCCATATTATTGTAAGATTTATGGCTATCAAGAAGCCCTCTATGGTTAAAAAGAGTGCAACTGTTGCAATTATCTGGGTTGTTCTTTCTCTTGCAGCAACTATCGTAATTGCATATTTCGGCAGAATGTTTGTATATGCTGACGGTACTGACCTTTCAGCAAAACTTCTTGCAGAAGGAAAGCAGTCTCTTATCTTTGTAGAACTTGCACGTGAAGTATTCCCCGGATTTATTGCAGGACTTCTTCTTGCAGCCATTATTGCAGCATCTATGTCAACTGCTGACTCTCAGCTTCTTGTTGCAGCATCTTCTTTTTCAAGCGACCTCTATAAGCCCATTGTTAGAAAAAATGCTTCGAACAAGGAAATGCTCTGGGTGAGCAGAATTGTTGTTCTTGCAATTGCAGTTGTTGCATACTTTATTGCAAGCAGTAAAGGTAAAGCAGCGCAGGCAATTATGGACCTTGTTGAAAACGCATGGGGTATCTTCGGTGCGGCATTCGGCCCTGCTGTTCTTCTTTCGCTTTTCTGGAAGAGATTTACATACAAAGGTGCTGTTGCAGGTATCGTAGCAGGTGCAGTTGTGGATATGGTTTGGTTGTGGCTTCCCGTATCGGGCGGATTGACACTTACTGCTATTACGGGCGTATACGAAATCATCCCTGGATTTATAATTGGTGCAATCGCGGCTGTTATAGTTACTCTTATCGATAAGAAACCCTCCAAAGAGGTTGTTGCAATTTATGAAAGAGCAACCGACAACAGTATTGATGACTAATAATGAAATAAAAAATAGTGGAAACCCTTCAAGGTTTCCACTATTTTTTTAGAATCTGAAATCTCTTATTCCGTTTTGTATTTTTTCAAGATTTTCCTTGCAGATTTCCTTGACCTTCTCCTTGGGGATATTCTCAAGCTCTGCCTGAATCAATGCTTCGCCAATTTTCTTTGTATCCTCGGAGGCATAGTCCATCAAAAATTCTTTCAGTGTCATAAGTGCGTTGGGATGACAGCAATTCTGAATCTGTCCCGACTTGCAAAGTGACATAAATCTGTCGCCCGTTCTGCCCTCGCGGTAGCACGCAGTACAGAAAGAGGGAATATGACCAAGCTCCATAAGCCATTTCACAACCTCGTCAAGAGTTCTTGTGTCGGATACATCAAACTGCTCGCTGTCGTGGGGGCGTTCTTCCTCAGTGTAACCGCCCACGGAGGTTCTGGAAGCACCGCTTATCTGTGAAACCCCCAGTTTTATAACCTTTTCACGGACAGCCTGACTTTCTCTTGTGGAGATAATCATACCCGTGTAAGGTGTGCTTATTCTTATAAGTGCACAAATCTTTGCAAAGGTTTCATCATCAATACCGTTGTCAAAAACATCAGGGTCAATATCGTCGGCACGCTTAATTCTCGGTACGCTGATTGTATGAGGACCTACACCATGAACAGCTTCAAGATGTTCTGCGTGCATTAGAAGTCCTGCAAACTCATACTTATAAAGCTCAAGCCCGAAAAGTACGCCAAGACCAACATCATCAATTCCGCCCTGCATGGCTCTGTCCATTGCTTCTGTATGGTAGGCGTAGTCGTGTTTAGGCCCTGTGGGGTGAAGCTTTAAGTAGCTTTCTTTGTGATAAGTTTCCTGAAACAGAATATATGTTCCGATTCCTGCATCCTTAAGTTTTCTGTAATTTTCAACGGTTGTTGCAGCAATGTTTATATTAACTCTGCGGATTGCACCGTTTTTATGTTTGATAGAATAAATTGTCCTGATGCTTTCAAGAATATACTCGATGGGGTTATTTACGGGGTCTTCACCTGCTTCAAGGGCAAGACGCTTATGCCCCATATCCTGAAGAGCTATAACCTCATTTTTGATTTCCTCCTGAGTAAGCTTCTTTCTGCAAATGTTCTTGTTCTGGTGATGGTAAGGACAGTATACACAACCGTTTACACAGTAATTGGAAAGATAGAGGGGGGCAAACATAACGATTCTGTTGCCGTAAAATGCCTGCTTTATCTCTTCTGCAAGAGAGTACATTTCCTGAACTTTCTCGGGGATTTCACAAGCTAAAAGAACGGATGCCTCTCTGTGATTAAGCCCTGCACAAAAAGTACCGTTGTCCTTTTTCTGAGGTCTTGCTTTATCTAAAATGGCATCAATTAGCTCTATATTATTCTTATTTGCTTCTGCATACTCGAGGGTTGCACGGATTTCTTCATCGCTGATGAATTCCTCAGCTATCATCGATTTGGGATTATACATAGCTGTCATTCCTTTCGCTACTAAAATACTCATTAAATTATAACACTCTGAAAATTAAATGTCAATAAAAGAGGACTCCATTTTAAGTGGAATCCTCTTGAAATTAATCTTCTATCTGCCAATCAATGGGTGATTTCAAATTGGAAATCAAAAATTCATTTGCCTTTTTAAAATGTCCGCATCCCATAAACCCTCTCGATGCGGAAAGGGGACTGGGGTGAACCGTTTCCAATATATAATGCTGATGATTTGTGATGAGTTCTTTCTTTTTCTTGGCATTGTTGCCCCACAGCAGGAAAACGATACCATCGCGGCGGGCATTGAGCTGACGGATAATTTCATCGGTGAAAATTTCCCAACCCTTGTTCTGATGGCTGTTTGCCTCACCGCTTCTTACTGTGAGCACCGTGTTAAGGAGTAGCACTCCCTGTTCCGCCCATTTCATAAGATAACCCGTCTTTGGTATGGGATAACCAAATTCTGAATTGATTTCCTTATACATATTAAGAAGTGACGGAGGAATCTGCACTCCCGGTTTTACCGAAAAAGCCATACCGTGTGCCTGACCCGGCTCATGGTACGGGTCCTGACCGAGGATAACAACCTTTACTTTGGAATAGGGTGTTGCCTTAAGTGCCGAGAAAAGGTCGTACATATCGGGAAATACTGTATGTGAAGAATACTCCTCTTTCAGAAAGTTTCTGAGTTTAAGATAGTACTCTTTTTCAAACTCTCTTCCTATTTTTTCATCCCAGTCGTTACCGAGCTTTACCATTTTGTATCACCTTTTTCATAACTGTATTTCTGAAAATTACATTTCCGTGGTTTATGACACTTATCCCTGACTCTTTAAAACCCAACTTCAAATAGAAATCCTTTGCAGTCTTGCTGGAGTCAAGACTGATTTCGCGAATTCCTTTTTCCCTTGCCCAATCTTCTGCCTTTTGGTAAAGTACAGTTGCAATTCCGCGCCTTAAGTAATCCTTATGGGTGTATAGTCTGTTTATGTAGCCGTTTCTTTCCATACTGATAAAACCCACAAGCTTTCCTTTTTCAAAAGCAACAAGATTCAGGCAGGGGGAGAGATTCCCCCTGAATTTCTTTATATCAAAATTCTCTGGTGCCCAGGCATTAAGCTCCTCTTTTGTATAGTCATCAGCACAAACGGTATGCACTGTGTCTGTAATTAATTTTACTACATCTTCATACTCGTCGTCAAGTAATCTTCTGATATACATAGAAAATACCTCCGCAGGAAAAATTATAAAGAAAAACATAACCCACATACTAATGTATGTGGGTTTGTCGTTGTCAATTACTTAAATTTTCTTTTTCTTGCTGCTTCAGACTTCTTTTTGCGCTTTACGCTGGGTTTTTCATAATGTTCTCTTTTTCTAACTTCGGACAATACGCCTGCCTTAGCACAAGAACGCTTAAATCTCCTCAGGGCGCTATCTAAAGATTCATTATCTTTAACTCTGATTTCGGACATTTCATACCCTCCCCTCGCAGCCTTGTGAAAACAAGCTCTGCATAAAGTAACATACTAATTATAACACAATAAACTATTCTGTCAAGTTTTTTTTATAAATTTTTGGAAAAGCCTAATATCTCAAGATTAATCCCGTAAAAAATGTCGTCTTTACCTGACATCATTTCGCAGAATTCCTCAAACACAAGTACATCTCCTTTTTAAGTTTATTATAGGTAAAAAGGGACGCAATGTCAAAGGAAAGAAAAAAGTTTGTTCCTATATATAATATTAAAGCAAAAAATGGTTATAATAGAAACAGCTTAAAAATACGAGTTTTAAGCTGCTTTACAACACTTCAAAAACTTATTTAATTTTTTTATAAAAAGGTATTGACTTTTCCTTTAAACGGTGTTAATATATCTATCGTTGTCGCGAAAACCCAATACTTTGAAAAAACTTGAAAAAAGTTTAAAAAAAGTGTTGACAAAGCGTTTGCGGCGATGTATAATAAACAAGCTCGCTCGAAAACGAGGAGCGATTGAACCTTGAAAATTAAATAGCGTAAGGGCTCAAAAGAATTTAAATTCATTTGAGATTAACTTTAGGCGAATACAAGCCAGACAGTACAGTAAACAAC
>JAZUPX010000130.1:0-5416 GCA_045605405.1 Clostridia bacterium | reverse complement strand
TCCTAAAATCAGAAACTGTGTGGACAAGCTCTGCAGGCTTTACGGAAACGAAATAAAGTTTGAGGAAAAGTCATACTATTCCTTTCCCTCTCCCGAAACGATTGCCTCTCTTTCAGAGGATGACCTCCGTGCATTGGGTGTAGGATACCGTGCACCGTATATTCTGAAAGCGGCAAAGGCGGTGGCAGACGGTGATATTGACGGGAACATTCTTGACACACTTGACACACCCTCTGCAAGAGAAAAGCTTCTCACCCTTTACGGTGTAGGTGACAAGGTATGCGATTGTGTTCTTCTGTTTTCCCTCGGGAAATATGACCTCTTCCCTGCCGACGTATGGATAAAGAGAGTTATGGAAGAAGAATTCGATTCAAAGGATGCAAAAAGCCTCGGGGAATCACAGTTTGGTTCTTACAGCGGTTTCGCACAGCAGTATCTTTTTTATTGGAGGAAATACAATGTTTAAGAAATTTTACGCAGATGCGTATTTTGAAAATATAAAAGATGTTTCTCCCGAATACCTCAAAGAGAAAGGTATTGAGGGAATTATTCTTGACATTGACAACACACTTATCGGTCATGATGTTCCTATTCCTGATGAAAAAACAATGTCACATCTTCGCCTTTTTGAGTCGGCAGGACTTAAACTGTGCGTAGTTTCCAATAATAAGTATGAAAGAGTAAAGAATTTCACCGAAAAAATCGGTGTGGAGTTTTTCGTTCACGAAGCACTAAAGCCAAAAAATCACGGTTACAATGAAGCTTCAAAGGAAATGGGGCTTCCTATGAATAAGATAGCCGCTATCGGTGACCAGATTTTCACCGATGTGTGGGGTGCAAAAAGAGCAGGTTGTTTTGCCATTCTGACAAAACCGCTGCACAAGGGCAACGAGGGAAAATTTATAGCATTTAAAAGAATTCTTGAAAAACCCTTTGTAAGAAAGATACAGAAAGAACAAAATTTGTGATATTTTCAAAAAAAGCTTGCATTCTATATATTTAGATGATATAATACCTTTGACATAAACGAAGGAGTGGGTTGCAAAAACCCACTCTTTCGCATTATATTAGGCATTAAACATTAAACGAAATTCTGAAAGGGATGGTAACTTGGCAAAGATTGATGAAGCACTTGAAAAGCTTGCCGCAGATGTCTGTGAAAGGCACGGTATTTATATCTACAACACCGAGTATAAAAAAGAGGGCAGCGAGTATTTCCTCCGTCTTTTTATCGACAAGGACGGCGGCGTAACCATTGAGGATTGCGAAAACGTAAGCCGTGAAATAAGTCCGCTTCTCGACGATTTGACATTTATCAAGGAAGCGTATATTTTTGAAGTTTCCTCCCCCGGTATTGACCGCGCGCTTACCCGTGACTGGCATTTTGAAAAGGTTATGGGTGAAGAAATTGAAATTAAGCTTTTTGCACCTCTTGACGGCAAAAAGGAAATAAGCGGTGTACTTACAGGTTATTCTGACGGTGTTATTACCGTTTCGGAAAATGATAAAGAGATTACAATTGAAAAAAGCAAGGCAGCTTCCGTGCGTCTTGCATTCAAATTTTGATAGGAGTGTTTAAGAAAAAATGAACAAGGAACTTATTCTCGCACTTGATGCACTTGAACAGGAAAAGCGCATCAAAAAGGAAGTTATGTTTGAAGCTCTTGAAGCGGCACTTGTTACTGCTTACAAGAAAAATTTCGGCAGTGGTTACAACTGTTTTGCAGAGGTTAACCGTGAAAACGGTGATATGCGTGTTTACTGCACAAAGACAGTTGTAGAAGAGGTTCTGGACCCCTTTACTGAAATCACACTTGAAGAAGCACAGGCTATAAACAAGCGCTATGCAATCGGTGACAGCGTTGATTTTGAAGCTTCTCCCGCAAAGTTTGGCAGAATTGCAGCACAGACTGCAAAGCAGATGGTTGTACAGAAAATCCGTGAAGCAGAACGCGGAAATATGTATGATGAATACAGCGATAAGGAAAACGACGTTATGAGCGGTAAGGTTGAAAAGCTTGACCGCAGAGGAATTATGATTGACCTCGGTACTGCTGAGGCACTTCTTGCTCCCTCCGAGCAGATTCCCGGTGAAGACTATACTCCCGGCAGAAGACTTAAGGTATATGTATTTGAAGTTAAGAAGACCACAAAGAGTGTAAACCTTAATGTTTCAAGAACACATCCCGGTCTTGTGAAGAAGCTTTTTGAACAGGAAGTTCCCGAAATTGCAGACGGAACAGTTCAGATTAAGAGCATCGCAAGAGAAGCAGGCAGCCGCAGTAAGCTTGCAGTATATTCCGAGGACCCCAATGTAGATCCCGTAGGTGCTTGCGTAGGTCAGAAGGGTATTCGTGTAGCAGGAATCGTTCAGGAGCTTAACGACGAAAAAATTGACGTTATCCAGTACAGCGAGGACCCTGCAGAATATATCAGTGCAGCTCTCAATCCTGCAAAGGTATTAAGCGTTGAAATTGATGAAAAGAACAAATCCGCACTTGTTATCGTTCCTGAATTTCAGCTCTCCCTTGCTATCGGTAAGGAAGGACAGAATGCACGTCTTGCCGCAAGACTCACAGGATGGAAGATTGATATTAAGAGCGACAAGGACTATGAGGGGACTGAGGCGTAATGTCCACTCCACTCAGAATGTGCGTTGTATGCAGACAAATGAAGCCGAAAGCAGAGCTACTCCGAATCACTAAAAAAGACGGAGAATTTTCGGTGGATGTTTCGGGAAAGCTTCCCGGACGGGGTGCATACATATGCAAAGGAAACGATTGCCGTGAGAAGTTTGAAAAACAGCGTTCGTTTGAAAGGGCATTTAAGGGTACGTTTCCTCAGGAAGTTAAAGAAATTATAAAAAAGGAACTGATTTAATGAACGATAGATTACTTGGTATGCTGGGTATGGCAGTACGCGCAGGTAAAGTCAGCTTCGGCGTGTTTATGACCGAAAAGGCACTTAATGACGGGAAAGCCTACTTAGTAGTAGCCGCAGAAGATATGGGGGCAAGTAACTGCCGGAAAATAGAAGGAAAATGCAGGGAATGGAATACAGACCTTATATTTTATTCTGACAAGGAATCTCTAAGCCGTGCAATCGGTAAAAAGAATGTACCGGTTGTGGCAGTTTGTGACGAGGGATTTGGTAAAGCTATCGTTAAAATTTACGGAGGTGTTCAGAAATGATTGCAAAACAGAAAATCAGCCAGATTGCAAAAGATATAAATATCCCCGGCAAGGAAATTGTAAAAATGCTTTCCGAAGCAGCAGGAATCACAAAGAGTACTGCCGCATCTTTGGATGTAGAGGAAATGAGCCTTGTAATGGAATACTACACACAGAAATTTGATGACGGCTCTACTATTGAGGAGTATGTAAACTCTCAGCATGAAAAGGCAGAAGAAGAAAGAAAGGCAAAGGAAAAGGAGAAAGCTTCTTCTCCCGAAGTTGCCGCAGAGGATGCTCCCGAGGAAGAAATTTCCACAAAAAAGACTGTTCGTTATGTTGATACAAGAACAAACGCAGTTGACCTTGATATGCAGCTTGCAAAGGAAAAAGCAGAAGAGCTTGCTCCTGAGATGAAAGATACAGAAACAAACAAACAGCGTGTTAAGAAGAACAAAAACAAGCAGCAGCCCCAGAAGAAGAATCAGCCCAAGCAGCCCGAAATGCAGAGGCCCAAGAAGGAAGAAAAGCCCCAGCCTATCCATGTGGTTATTCCCGACACAATTACGGTTGGCGAGCTTGCACAGAAGCTTAAGGTGGGTGCTACTGAGATTATCAAACGCCTTATGCAGCTTGGTATTATGGCGGCTATGAATCAGGAAATTGAGTACGATGTTGCCGCACTTATTGCCGAGGATATGGGTGCAGAGGTTGAAAGAGAAATCATTATTACAGCGGAAGATAAGCTCCTTAGTGACGCTGAAGCTCCCGATGATGAAAAGGACCTTCTCCCCCGTCCTCCCGTTGTCTGCGTAATGGGACACGTTGACCACGGTAAGACAAGTCTTCTTGACGCAATCAGAAGTACAAATGTTACCGCAAGCGAAGCAGGCGGTATTACACAGCACATCGGTGCTTATATGGTAAATATCAACGGAAATCAGATTGCTTTCCTTGATACTCCCGGTCACGAAGCATTCACAGCAATGCGTGCCCGCGGTGCACTTGTTACAGATATTGCAATCTTGGTTGTTGCGGCAGATGACGGTATCATGCCTCAGACAATTGAAGCTATCAACCACGCAAAAGCTGCAGAGGTAAGCATTATCGTAGCAATCAACAAAATTGATAAAGAGGGTGCTAACCCCGACAGAGTTAAGCAGGAGCTTACAGAACACGGTCTTGATCCCGAAGAATGGGGCGGCGATGTTATCTGTGTGGAGGTTAGTGCAAAACAGCATAAAAACATTGATTCACTTTTGGAAATGGTACTTCTTACCGCAGAAGTGAAAGAGCTTAAAGCTAACCCCAACCGTCACGCAAGAGGTACTGTTATCGAGGCGAAGCTCGACAAGGGCCGCGGTCCCGTTGCAACAGTTCTTGTACAGAACGGTACTCTCCGTCAGGGTGATATTATCGTAACCGGTACTGCAGTAGGTAGAGTAAGAGCAATGGTTGACGATAAGGGTAAAAAGATTAAAGAAGCTATCCCCTCAACACCTGTTGAGATTGTAGGTCTCAGTGAAACACCCGACGGCGGTGACCCTTTCTATGTAGTAGAAGACGAGCGTGCCGCACGTAATGTCGTTGAAATGAGAAAGCAGAAGATTAAAGACGAGGCTAACAAAGCAAGACAGAGAGTTAACCTTGATGACCTCTTCAGCCAGATTCAGCAGGGTGATGTTAAAGACCTTAATATCATTGTTAAGGCAGACGTTCAGGGTAGTGTTGAGGCTGTAAGACAGAGTCTTGAAAAAATTTCCAATGAGGAAGTACGCGTTAGAGTTATCCACGGTGCAGTAGGTGCTATTACAGAAAGCGACGTAACACTTGCATCCGCTTCCAATGCTATTATTGTAGGCTTCAATGTTCGTCCCGACGTAGGCGGCAGAAATGCGGCTGAACTTAATAAAGTAGATATGCGTATGTACAGAGTTATCTACGAAGCTATCGAAGAAATTGAAGCTGCTATGAAAGGTATGCTTGCTCCTACATTCCGTGAGGCTGTTATCGGTCACGCTGAAATCCGTCAGACATTTAAGGTTAGCGGTGTTGGTACAATCGGCGGTTGTTACGTTACAGACGGTAAGATTCAGCGCAACTGCAGCGTACGAATTGTTCGTGACGGTATCGTTATCCACGAGGGTGAGCTTGATTCTCTTAAGAGATTCAAGGACGACGTTAAGGAAGTAAATAGCGGTTACGAATGCGGTATGGGATTTGTACGCTTCAACGACATCAAGGAA
>JAZUPX010000129.1:0-10524 GCA_045605405.1 Clostridia bacterium | reverse complement strand
TCACCATTTCCCTTTTTGCACTTTTACGCCCTGGAGATACATTGCTTGCCGCTACGGGGAAGCCTTATGACACACTTGAAGAGGTTATAGGAATTTCTGGTGACAGCGGCGGAAGTCTTAAGGATTTCGGTGTATCCTACAAGCAGGTTGACCTCATAGACGGAAATGTTGATTTGGAAGGAATTACAAAGGCGTTGACTCCTGATGTCAAGGCAGTAATACTTCAGCGTTCAAAAGGATACGACTGGAGAGAAACCCTAAGCTGCGAAAAGCTTGGAGAAGCAATTTCGCATATAAAATCTATAAGACCTGATGTCTGCTGTATTGTTGACAACTGTTACGGAGAATTTGCAGAAAAAACAGAGCCTACACAACACGGTGCAGATATGGTGGTAGGGTCACTTATTAAAAACACAGGTGGCTCCTTAGCTCAGTCAGGTGGTTACATTGCAGGAAAGAAAAAGTATGTTGAGCTTGCCGCATACAGGCAGACTGCACCTGGACTCGGTAAAGAATGTGGTGCAACACTTGGACAGAACAGATATATGTTCCAGGGACTCTTTATGGCGCCCCACATTGTAGCACAGGCAATCAAGAGCGCAATTTTCGGCGGTGCACTTATGCAGAAGCTTGGCTTTGGGGTAAACCCCAAACCAGAGGAAAATCATTACGATATTATTCAGGCAATTAAATTCAATGATGAAGAAAAGCTGATTAAATTCATTCAGGGAATACAGAAAGCTTCTCCCATTGACAGCTATGCTGTACCGATGCCGTGGGATATGCCCGGTTATCAGCATCAGGTTATAATGGCAGCAGGAACATTTGTTTCAGGCGCAAGCATAGAGCTTAGTGCAGATGCCCCCATAAAACCGCCTTATGTAGGCTTTATGCAGGGTGGTATAACATATGAGAGTGCAAGACTTGCAATAATGAATGCCGCTGCAGAAATTATGTGAACAAAAAAATACGTTTTCGAATTAACGAAAACGGATTTTTTATTAGAGGACTTTATAGCCCTGTTCTTCTACAATACTTTTAAGTGTGTCGAAAGGAATCTCCTTATCAGATTTCACAATTGCTTCTCCTGATTTATGATTTGCAATTACTTCTGTTACACCCTCTATGGACTCAAGGGAGCTTTTAACCCTTGCCTCACAGTGAGGACACATCATACCTTCAATTTTGATTACTGTTCCCATCTCATTTATCTCCTTTTTTACATTGATTGTGAAAAAATTTAACCTGAGTGCATTCGTAATAACACAGAAGCTGGAAAGGCTCATTGCCGCTGCAGCGAACATTGGACTCAGCTCCCACCCTGTAAAAGGAATCAATAAACCTGCAGCAAGAGGAATTCCTATCACATTGTAGCAAAAAGCCCAGAACAAATTCTGTTTAATATTTCTCAGTACAGCTCTACTGAGCAAAATTGCCGAAACTACATCAGAAAGAGTGTTTTTAGTGAGTATAATATCTGCAGAATCAATAGCAATATCCGTCCCTGCACCAAGTGCTGTACCTATGTCTGCCGAGGACAACGCAGGAGCATCATTTATTCCGTCACCTATCATCATAACGAATCCGTCTTTTTTAAGATTTCGTATCGCCTGTTCCTTTCCGTCGGGAAGTACATCGGCTATGACATTTTCGATTCCAACCTTACTTGCAATAACTGTTGCTGTATTAAAATTGTCGCCTGTAATCATAACCGGCATAATTCCTATTTGTTTTAGTTTGGTGATAGCATCCTTACTGTCGGCTTTAACAACATCCGCAACAGCTATTATCCCCAGAATTTCGCCTTCTTTTGCAAATATAAGAGGCGTTTTTCCCTCTTGCGAGAGTTTATTCAGATATTCTCTAACCTTTTCATCCGGCTTTACTTTGCTTTCTATCAGGCGGATATTACCACCGAAAACATTTATATTTTTATATGCGCCTTTTACTCCTGCACCGGGTAAATTTTCAAAGAAATCAATTTTTTCAGAAAAAATATTTCTCCGTTCACCTTCTTTAAGGATTGCCTTTGCAAAAGGATGCTCGCTGTTTTGTTCGAGAGCACAAGCTATTTCCAAAAGCTCATTTTCCTCCGCTGAAATTGTAATAATGTCCGTAACAGACGGATTTCCCTCTGTGATTGTGCCGGTTTTATCAATTGCCGCAATCTTAATCTTTCCCGCCTGTTCCAACGCAGTTGCATTCTTAAACAGTATTCCGTTCCTTGCCCCTACCCCGTTTCCGACCATAATCGCAACGGGAGTTGCCAGCCCAAGTGCACACGGACAACTTATTACAAGAACGCAAACTCCTTTAGTCAATGCAAAGCCTATATCTTTACCCAGAATCATCCAGATAGCAAAAGTTATTAGTGCTATTAACAGCACTATGGGCACAAACACGCCTGAAACCTTATCTGCAATCCTTGCAATGGGTGCCTTTGTTGCAGAGGAATCTTCTATCATTTTTATAATTTTAGAGAGGGCAGTATCCTCACCGACACCGGTTGCCTTACATTTAAGATATCCCGACTTATTTATTGTTGCAGCTGAAACCTTATCCCCGATATTTTTATCTTTAGGTAAGCTTTCCCCAGTAAGCGCAGATTCGTCAACGGCAGAATGACCTTCAACAACAATGCCATCTGCAGGAATGGATTTTCCCGGATTGACAATGAAAATATCATCCACAAGAACTTCTTCTGCAGGTATGACAAACTCTTCCCCTTTACGGATTACAGTTGCCGTTCTCGGTGCAAGCTTGACAAGACTTTTAATTGCATTTGTTGTTTTACCTTTGGAACGTGCTTCAAGAAGCTTGCCCACACTGATAAGTGTAAGAATCATCGCTGCTGATTCAAAATACAGGGAATGTGCAAGCTTATGAGCAACAGTCATATCCCCTGTAAGTTGTGCTTCTGCAATTTCAAAAAGCAGATAAACACTATACACAAAAGAGGCTAACGAGCCCATAGAAACAAGAACATCCATATTTGGATTGCGGTGCAAGAGGCTCTTATACGCATTTATAAAAAAGATTCTGTTAATGAACATTATGATTGCCGAAAGCACCATTTGAATTATTCCCACAAGAAGCATATTACTCCTTAAAATTTCAGGTGTTGGTAAATTCAGCATTTTTCCCATAGAAAGGTACATCAAGGGGATCAAAATAATTACTGAAAAAGCAAGACGAGTTTTCATTTTTTTTAAACTCAATTCTTCCTGACTCTCTTTGCTTTCAGATGATGTCTCAAACAATTCTGCCTCATAGCCTGCATTCTCAACGGCAGAAATTATTTCCCCGTCAGACACACTTCCCTCAACAACCAAAGTGTTTGTCAAAAGATTAACATTACAGCTTGTAACTCCATCGAGGGAATTTACCGCTTTTTCTACTCTTGAACTGCACGCGGCACAGCTCATTCCCGAAACTTTATATTTTTTCATCAAACTACCTCATTAAATGTTTTTGTCCTGCATTTAATTTTATACTGCCTGCAGATATTTGTCAAGCGAAACACCGTACATAACTTGGAAAGTTATGTACGGTGTTATCTTTAATTATTTATTATTCTATCACAAAATAAAATAAGATATTTTCGCTTTAATATACTCATTTTTCTGCCTCATTAATTTCCCATATGGCAAGCTTAATGGAATTCATTACAGATTCAGGAGAAGTAATTTCACATTCCTCACCGTCAATCACCATACCGAGAAACGCCTTCATTTCATTTACGAAATAATCTTCGTTATCAAGCTCCTCTGTAAAGCTTTCATCATCCTTGTACACAGTTAATTTACCGTCAGCAATAATAACCGTTGCTTTTTCAAAATTCACAAGACATCTTGCTTCAAAAGGAAAGCTTTGCGGCATAGACCAATCGGCATTTGACATTACCAACAAGTCATCATAAAAATATTGAGTAAATATTCCCTCTCTCCTGAGTTTCTTTTCGGTAATTGCAGAACAAATCGATTTTGGCATACCAAAAATCCAGTTAATCAGGTCAACATCATGGATATGCATATCGAGGATGCATCCACCGCTTTTCTCAGGATCAAGAATCCAGTTATTCCAAGTCCATAGCGGAGTTTGTGAATAACGTGTAAATTCTGCACGATAAACGTCCCCAAAGGTTTTATTTTCTACATACTCCTTTAATTTTCGGAAAGCAGAGTCAAATCTGAGACATTGACCTATCATAAGCTTTCTGTCATTATCCTTAGCTGCTTTAATCATTTCCTCACAGTCTTCTACACTTAATGCCATTGGTTTTTCCGAAAACACATGAACACCATGATTCAGTGCATATACAGCCGCCTCTTTATGCAGGTATGTGGGAAGCGTTGAAATTATAAAGTCAAGCTTTTCATTATCAATCAATTCTTTGTACTCTGAATAGAAATGACACTCTTCTATATTTATATCTGACAAATCAACCGTTCCCAGATTTAATTTTACATTCTCTTTAAAGCTTTTTTCGTCGGCACCGCATATTGCCTGAAGCTTAAAATCACCCCGTTCTTTTTCAAGTTTAACAAGATTTGAAAGATGGAGTTTCCCTAATCCTCCAAAACCAATAATTGCATATTTATACATTTAATTCACTCCTTAAAAACTCTGCAGATTTATCAAGCATATCCAATGTTATTTTACCTGCATTTATTTCAAGATTTATTTTCCCGTTATAGCCTTCTGTTTTGAGCATTGCAAAAATCTCTTTTAGCGGAACCACGCCCTTGCCTAAAACCGCACCATCAAAACGCGGCATATTTTCACGTACAAAAGCTCCGTATTCATCAAACTTCCAATCCTTAGCGTGTACATGCACTATTCTGTTTGAAAGAAGTCGAAATGCTGTTAAAACATCGTCCTGCACACAGAAAAAATTACCCGTATCAAGCACAAACCCCAGTTCAGGCACACAATTCAGAATATCACAGATATCATCCATTTTTGAATCAGCCCGCGTAAGGGTAGACTGATTTTCTATTATTACTTTTACGCCTGAGCTTTTTGCATATTCTGTAATGCTGATAAATCCACTAATCAGTCGTTCCTGCATTCTTTTTAATTCATTTGAATTAGTTGCAGGAATAACGTTGGGTGCAAGCATGATATATGGTATATTCAGCTTTTCCATTTGGTCAATATACCCTTTTACGTTAGCAATAGCTATGTCTCTTTTTTTATCATCAAAGCTTGCTGTATCAAGCATTGAAACCAGCACATTTGGCTGAAGCTGTGCCTCCCTTAAGTAATCACAGTAAAGGTGCAACGGATATTGGGATAATTCATCATCAACTATATCTGCATACCGTATTCCTTTTTCATAAAAATGTCTGAATGCCTCAACAGGGGAAGCAAAGTTCTGGCTCAGGGCATAAACTGTGTACATCGAAATATCCATGTTGTCCTCCGTTATCCCATAAGAGATTTAATATATTTAATGGTTTTCTTTACATCCTCTGCCCTTTCAGCGCCCGTGATTTCCCTTTCAATATATAAATCTCCTTTATATCCGTTTTTAAGCAACTTTGGAAGGAAAACAGGGTAATTTACACTGCCTTCTCCAACTACTCTTTCTTTTCCTAACTCATGGAAATCTCCGGAAGGATAGTCGCCGTCTTTTACGTGAACTCCCCTTATTTTATCACCGTAAATATCCAATGCATCTACGGGGTTTCCTCTTCCGTAAAGAATTAAATTTGCGGGGTCAAGGTTAACGCCGAGATTGTCTGCTCCAACATCGGAAAATAAGCGCATAAGTGTAACAGGGGTTTCCTGCCCGGTTTCAAAATTGAAATTCAAACCAAGCTTGTCACAGTATTCGGCAATATACCTGACTGCACTTACCAATTCACGATATCCCTGGTAACAAGGCTGCTCGGGGACAAATCCTACATGGGTCGCCATATTACAAACGCCTAAACGATGTGCAAATTCCGCACCTTTTTTAAGTTCCTCAAGGCGCATTGCACGATATGCATCGGGAACTAAGCCAAGTGTAGCAGGACCATCTACAAAATTCCATATATTAGGACCGCTCCATCCTGCCCAAAAAGAGGTAATTTCAAGCTTGCCCTCTGTCATTTTAAGCAGCTTTTCTGCATTCTCTTCAGTCATCAGGTCAAGACTTATATCATTTGCCAGAACCTGTACTGAATCAAGACCAGCTTCCGCCATCTGGTCAAGTAAATCTTTTTCTGTTTCATCAAAAAACCACTTTAAGTTTTGAATAATGCCAATTTTATTTGTGTATACCATTTTTATCTTCCTTTCTTTACAAATACAGCATTTCTTTCATTTTGCTGATTAAATTAGTTATAAATTGTGAATCTTTAGGATACTGTTTAAAAGTAATTTCCATGCCCGCTTCATTCTCTATTAGCTTTATAACTGCTTCTTTTCCTATTTTCTCTTCAAGCAATCTGCAGATCTCAATATCTTCCAAAGCTTCACGAAATACAAATGCCCTCAAAGATGGTAACGGTCCATTTTTACCGGGATAAACGGAGAAAGCATCACCTGAAGAGAAAATTCCATCAGAAGAAGTATTTATAAACGGATTTATTTCATATAAGGAGTACTGACTATAATAAAAATTATAACCCCAGTGCAAAAAGCCTTCTATTCCATATTTATAAAGCTGTAACCCTATAATTCTATTTCTGTATGAGGGCATAGACATAAATCTGTTTGAAACCTTTTCCCGTTGTGCACAGCAATAATATGTCCATAAGTTCTTTACATTCTTTTCTATAAAAGGTTCAATTTGGTCATTGGTACATACAGGATTGTTTACAAGTCCTTTTTCATAAAATTCAATATGGGATAATGCATCCATAATCCTGCAATTTCCAAGTAAGGGTTTTATGATTCTGCTTGCATATTCATAATGCGGAATATGTTCTTCAGCAGGTTCATCCGATATGTGGAAATAACAATTTTCCAAAACACCTTCGGACTCTAATACGTTCAAAAGATTAGGAATAAAACATTCTAAAAATTCTTTATATGTAGGGTCATTAGCAGGAACATGCCAGCCGAACATTAATTTCTTTTCCCCATTTTCAATCACTTCAATGTTGGGAGAGTATCGACATCCCCATTGCGAAAAGAAATGAGAAATTTCATAATATTTCATTTTATTCTTTTTACATAGAGAAATATATCGCCTGAGCAAAGAAAAATCAAATATGTATTCCCCATCTTTCTTTTCAATTTTCACAAGCTGAGTACACGGCCTTGATGTGCCAGGCAGAGTATCAAGCGGAGGGGTGAAAACGGGGGTCAGAATCATATTTATCCCTAAATCAGATGCCATTTTCATATAGTTGTCAATGAGTTCCCAATGCCTTTCCGAATACACTTTTTCCCCATGTGCATCTGCAATACAATCCACATAAAACCATTGAGTAAAAATTGTTTTCTGCTCCGGAAGAGCATATGGAAGCACCTCGAGCTGAAGTACAGCGTTTTCTTCAAATTTAACCGTTGCAATCCTGTCTGCCGTTTCAAGCTGTGTTCCCTTTATATGTAGATTAATTTGGGTATTTCCCGAGAATGTTCCCCTGTCAATACATACTTCCACCCAGAAAACTGCCAATGCATTTACTAAATTGGCATGTCCTTTTTGTTGTTCTATAGGAACAAGCAAATCGGGCACCAATGTGGGTACGTGAAAAGAGTAATCTTTGTCTTTAATTTCCGGATGAGGAAAATCAGCAGGAATATTTTTAACAGAATAAATCTTTACATAATCAGATACATCTGAATTAACAGATACCTGAAGCAAGCTTCTGTTATCTATTGTTCCACCCTCATGATAAACGACAACCTGATATGAAAAATGCTCTCCCTGAAGAATTTTGGCACTATCTATTGTTGGTTTATCCAAATCATTACAGCTATATATTTTTTCCAACGATGAAAATTGTTTAATTATAATGCTCATGATTATCTCCTCATTTCACTCAGTAATCTTGCTGATAAGATACCTTCCTGTCTGCTCAGCATAACGAAGAGATGGTAAAACCAATTCATCCGGCACCCCTTGAAAGAAATTAATTGCTTCAAGGGTGAAATCTCCCTTGTATTCAATTTTTCTTAACGCAGAGGTTATATTCTCCCAGTTCAGTTTCCCTTCAAACGGAAGTAAATGTCCGTCTCGAAGGCGGTCGTTATCATGTATATGCAGGGCTGCAAGCATAGAATTTCCCACTCCTGAAATCATATCTTCTGGTTCTATTCCAGTAATTGCACTATGCCCTGTATCTACACATATCTTAAACCAATCTGAGCCAAGGCTTTTTACCCATGAAACAATTTCCTCCGGGGTGGTAAATCCCGGAATTCCTGCCGGCTTTCCGTCTTTTGCCATATTGAGATTTTCAACCGAGATATGAATTCCGAATTTTTCACAGTAAGGAATATAGCTTTTTAAATACTCAGTATTATACTCAAAATAATCAAGCTCTGAAGAAAGTACACTTCCCAAGGGATGGATAACTATACTCTTTGCCCCTAAAACAGATGCAACTTCAATTGCGCGAACATTACGAAGATATTTCTCATCATCTAAAGAAATATTATCATAATGTTTAAAATCAAGGGGTGCGTGTGCTTGATTGCACTCAATACCCAATTCCTCTGCGTAACTTTTGAGAGAATACGCTCTTTCGAGATAGTCATCACCGAGCATATCGTTTTGAGGTTGGTCAAGCATATAGCAAAACGAATAGTCAAAAGCATCAAAGCCTGCATCTTTTATCATTTTAATAGTTGTTTTGTCTCCGAATCTTCTCCTGAGACAACAAGTTTCTGTCGAAAGCTTCATTTTTTCAACTCCAGTATACTGATATTATTAAAATTAATATTTCAAATAACTTGAAGGCGAAACGCCCTTAATTTTTTTAAAGCTCCTCCTGAATGTACTGTCATTGGCAAAGCCTACACTTACCAACACCTCGTTCACGGTATATTTACCGCTTGACAAAAGCTCAGTTGCCTTTTCGATACGAACACTTTCCAGATAAGAAATAATATTATTTCCCATGTGCTTTTTAAATAAGTTTGACAGGTAATTCGGATGAATTCTAAACTCTTCAGCTATAACATCCAAAGAAAGATTGGGATTACTGTAATATAGCTCAATATAATTTTTTGCTTCGTGACATATTTTCTGTCCTCTTGATTGTGATTCGTGTTCTTCATTGTCCGAGCAAACCATATAAATAAATCCCGTTGCATTTTCAAAAAAATGATTAACAGATGATTCTCTGTGAGAAAATTCAAGATACTCCGTCTGCATTCTGCATATTTTTTTGATGCTTGCACGAAGCTCTGCCAAAAGTTCATTGATGGCAGAAACACTTAACGAGCGTTTTAAGAAGTTTTCCTCATAAATTTCACGAAGAACATCCCGGGCATTTTCATAGTTCGACTCACGTACACTCTTAAAAAATGCGTTCTCAGTTTCCAAAGGATAGAAATAGTCATCATCCTCGGGAAGTGAATCATAGAAAAGCACGTCTCTTTTATCTGTCAGAAATTTATAATTCACGACTTCACAAGCTTGTCTGTATGACACCGAAAGGAAATTTATTTCCTCCACCGGATTTCCTGCGCCAATGATAGAACTCAAATGATATTTTGAAAACAACTCTTTTTCTATGTTTTCAGAGCTTTCTTTCACAAACTGTCTGTAAGAGTTATTATCACAGGAGAAAAGTACAACTGCCGTATTCTTTTCCATAAAACAAACACGCGCATCAGTAATTATTTCACATATTTTTCCAAGAAGCAGGCTATCTGAATTTCGCACTATTTTTTCGGGAGCATTTGCAGTTGAATAACGGATATTGATAACACCAAACAAAGGTCCTGAAAGCTCTATCTTGTGATTTTTAAGTTCTTTTACAATTTCCTCGGTTTTGTCAAGCTGACCGTTAAGGATTCTTCTCAGTACATTTTGCGTACCCTTTTCTATCAAAGCCGTATTTTCATTTTTGATTTTTGATATGTGTTGACTCAACCCGCTATATTCATCCTTAAGAACAAAACCTTTTATTCCCTTAATTTCGGGTTTGATTTCCAGTACATCAAGAAGACCTGCATACGAACGGCTTTTTCTTATTGTAAAAAACAGGCATATACCAAAACCTAAAATAAGTATCAAGAAGTTAAATATAATGGAAACCATCTGATAGTTCTGAACTCTATTGAGAACATAATTTTCAGGCAGAAGAACAATATATTCCCATTTAGAAGCTTTCCCCTGATCTTTCACAACATAGTACGCAGAATTATCTATATTTATTTTCTTCAAGGTTTCGGTAATATTTAAATCTTCAGTTTTTATATCTTTATTGCCTGTTAAAGACACCACCTGCCCTGATTCATTTACGACCTTCAACATTCCTTTACTTTTTTCTAACAGGTCATTTATCGGTAAAAGCAAGGATTTTTCACTTATATACACCCAAACCGAGCCTGTTCTTTGCTTTAAAAGAGGAA
>JAZUPX010000128.1:0-10280 GCA_045605405.1 Clostridia bacterium | reverse complement strand
CTTTCTTTCAGTGATTCTCTCCTTGCTGCATATCACAAGATGGAATCTCTTGAATTCTACGCACAGCTTCTCTTCAATGCTAAGCAGCTCGGCGGTCCTAAGGAGCTTTCTCCTGAGCAGGTTGAGGGACTTTACGAAATCCGTCGTCAGTTCGGTCTTAAGGGTAAGCATCCGGCTGATATCTGCGTAGGCGGTAAGAGCAGCTGTCACGCTTGCGGAGGTTGTGCAACAGCTCATAATGCAGGTGCTGCAGACAGCGACCTCGTAGCAGCTATTACAAAGAAAGTTCTCGAATCTCTTGGTAAGTAATTTCCTATAAAATAAAGAAAGGAATTAGACACATGGACATCAATTCAGAAAAAATACAGCAGATTGTACAGCAGGTTCTGAGTGAGATGAACGGTGCGTCTCCTGCGAAGAAATCTTCTTCCAGTCCCATTCCTGCAACAAGCCGTGTAGCAATGCTTACAAAGCTTGAAAACTTCGACATTAAAGAATATCCCATTCCCGAGCTCGGTGATGATGATATCCTTGTAAAGGTTGAGGGCTGCGGTGTTTGCGGTACAGATGCACACGAATATAAGCGCGACCCATTCGGTCTTATCCCCGTTGTTCTCGGTCATGAGGGTACAGGTGAAATCGTAAAGATGGGTAAGAATGTAAAGAAGGACAGCGCAGGAAAGCCTCTCTCAGTAGGTGACAAGGTTGTAACTTGTATGATTTTTAAGGATAATCCCGACATCACCATGTTTGACCTTAATAAGCAAAATGTCGGCGGTGCTGACGTATTCGGCCTCCTTCCCGATGATGACGTTCATCTTAACGGTTGGTTTGCTGATTACATAGTAGTAAGAAAAGGCTCAACAATATTCAATGTAAGTGACCTTGACCTTGATTCAAGAATTCTTATCGAGCCTTGTGCAGTACTCATCCACGCGGTAGAGCGTGCAAAGACAACAGGTATCCTTCGTTTCAACAGCCGTGTGGTTGTTCAGGGATGCGGACCTATCGGTCTTATCTGTATTGCAGTTTTACGCACAATGGGTATTGAAAATATCACAGCAGTTGACGGTGAACAGAAGAGACTCGACTTTGCACTTGAGATGGGTGCTACAAAGACAGTCAACTTCAAGGACCACAAGGGTATTGAAGTTCTTGCAGGTGCAGTTTCCGATTCTTTCGGCGGCTATCTTGCAGACTTTGCATTTCAGTGTACAGGTTCTCCCGTTGCACATAGCAATATTTATAAGTTCATAAGAAACGGCGGTGGACTTTGTGAGCTTGGTTTCTTTATCAATGGTGGCGATGCAACAATCAATCCTCACTTTGATATATGCTCCAAGGAAATCACAACAGTTGGTTCTTGGGTTTACACTCTCCGTGATTATGCAACAACATTCGATTTCTTAAAGCGTGCTAAGGGTATAGGTCTTCCTATGAGTAAGCTTATCACTCACCGTTATCCGCTTTCCGAAATCAATCAGGCACTTGAAACCAACCTCAAAATGGAAGGTCTTAAGATTGCCATTATCAACGAGTAATTAATTTTAATTTTATAATATTTTAGGAGGTAACTAAAATGGCACAGGAAGCATTAGGTATGATCGAAACAAGAGGTCTTGTTGCAGCAGTTGAAGCAGCAGATGCAATGGTAAAGGCAGCAGAGGTATCTCTCGTAGGTACAGAGAAGATTGGTAGCGGTCTTGTAAGTGTTATGGTTCGCGGAGACGTTGGTGCAGTAAAGGCAGCAGTTGAAGCAGGCAGCACATGTGCATCAAGACTTGGTGAGCTCGTTGCAGTTCATGTAATTCCCCGTCCTCACTCTGATGTTCAAAAGATTCTTCCCACATTATAATTAAAAGGGTGAGTCAAAATGGCTGAAAAAAAGCAAACAACACAAAAGGCTGCTCCTGCAAAAACTACCGCGGCAAAAACAGCGGCAGCAGTTAAGGAAGCAGCACCCGAAATTAAAAAGGAGGTCAAAGTTATGACACAGGAAGCATTAGGTATGATTGAAACAAGAGGTCTTGTAGCAGCAATTGAGGCAGCTGACTCTATGCTCAAGGCAGCAAACGTAACACTCGTAGGTACAGAGAAAATCGGTAGCGGTCTTGTAAGCGTTATGGTTCGCGGAGACGTTGGTGCAGTAAAGGCAGCAGTTGAAGCAGGCGGTGCAAACGCAGGAAGACTCGGCGAACTCGTTGCAGTTCACGTAATTCCCCGTCCTCATGCAGATGTTGAAAAGATTCTTCCCACTCTTAAATAATTGGGGGAATAAAAATGTTTATCGGTAAAGTTGTCGGAAGTGTTGTTTCAACACGGAAGAACGAAAATCTTGTCGGCAACAAATTTATGATAGTGGAAACACTTGAAGGCTTCGGCGATAAGAAACAGCGCATTGTCGCAGTTGACAATGTTGGCGCAGGTCTTGGAGAAGCAGTTCTTGTTGCAATCGGCAGCGCGGCAAGAATCGGTATTGAGCAGAATACTGCTCCTATCGATGCGGCAATTGTCGGAATCATTGATGATGTATCATCATTGAAATGATAAAGAAAGGAAATGGCTATGAAGTTAGACGAGCTCAAAATTTTAATAAAAGACTCGGGTGTGGCAGGTGCCGGCGGTGCCGGATTCCCATCCTATGCAAAGCTCAGCGGTAAGGCTGATACAATCATCCTTAACTGTGCCGAGTGTGAACCGCTTTTCAGGCTTCACCGTCAGCTTCTGAAACGCTATTCCTTCGAAATTATAAGCACTCTCGACAAAATCTGTGAGTGCATAGGGGCAAAGGAATTTCACGTTGCGATAAAACGCACCTATAAAACTACTGCTGAGGCGGTAGAGCGTGATATTGCTCCCTTTAAAAAAGGTAAGGTAGATTATCTGTATGAAGTTTATCCTGCAGGTGACGAAATTGTCCTCATCCATGATGCTACGGGCAGAACAGTCCCTGCAGGGGGACTTCCCATTGATGTAGGCGTTATTGTCTACAATGTTGAAACCGTTCTCAATATCTACCGTGCATTAAACGGCGAAAAAGTTACACACAAATATGTAACAGTTGGCGGTGCCATAAAAAATCCGCAGACATACCGTGTTCCAATAGGAACCCCGCTCTCACACCTTGTAGAGCTTTCAGGAGGAGCGACGGAGAAGAATACAATGATTCTTTCCGGCGGTCCCATGACAGGAAAGCTTGCACTTCCATCAGAAACCGTCAAGAAAACAACTAACGGAATTCTGGTACTTCCCGAGGATAATCCCGTAATAATGACTCGCAGACAGAATGTTCGTGTTCTTAAACGCAGAACAATGTCCGCGTGCTGTCAATGTCAGATGTGCACAGATATGTGCCCCAGACATCTTTTAGGTTATCCCATAGAACCACACCGCTTTATGCGTGGTGTAAAAAATGATGATGCAACCGATACTCAGGCATTCTTAAACACACAGTACTGCTCACAATGCGGTCTTTGTGAAATGGTTGCCTGCAAGCAGGGACTTAATCCCAGAACACTTATCGGTGCGGCAAAACAGACTCTTGCGAAAAACGGTATCAAAAATACCGATAAAATAGAAGCACATCCTCTTCCCGAAAGAAAGATGAGGAGGCTCACAACTTCAAGACTTCGTCAGAAGCTTGACCTTGAAAAGTATAACAATCCCTCCCTTCTCACAGATGAAGAGGTTAAGGTAGACCGTCTTTACATATCCCTCCGTCAGAATATCGGCGCACCGTCGGTTGCGGCAGTTACCGAAGGACAGATTGTAAAGGCAGGGGAGATAATTGCAAATGCTCCAGAAAATGCTCTCGGGCTTCCCATTCATTCGCCCGTAGACGGAAAAGTTTTGAAAGTCAGCGATGATACAATCATTATAAATTCTGCAGAAAGGAAATGATACCTAAATGAATAAAGCAATAGGAATGGTCGAATACTCAACTGTTTCAACAGGTATGCAGGCTGCAGATGTGATTGTAAAGACTGCTGATGTTGAAATTATCGAGGCAAGTACAGTTTGTCCCGGTAAATATATGGTAATTTTTGCAGGTGAAATCAGTGCTGTTAAAGCTGCTGTGGATTCCTGCACAACAAAATACAGTGCAAAGCTTATAGATAGCTTCGTACTTGGTAATCCCCATAAGGATTTGCTTCCTGCAATCTGCGGTGCTACAGAGGTAAGTGATGTTGAAGCCCTCGGCGTGTTTGAAACATACAGTGCGGCGGCGGCGGTTGTTGCGGCAGATAACACGGTTAAGACATCTATGGTACAGCTTATTGAGGTTAGACTTGCCCGCGGTATGTGCGGTAAGAGCTATGTACTTGTTACAGGAAGTATTTCAGCCGTTACATCGGCAATTGAAAAGGCTAAAAAGGAATGTCAGGATGGCGGAATGTATCTTGACAGCGTAGTAATTCCCAGACCCTCAGCGGATTTGTGGAAGAATATACTCTAAACCGGGAGGTAATTAAAAATGGTAGATGAAAAATACATAAGTCAGATTGTTGAAAGCATCCTTAACGAAATGGGTGTTCAGAATAAGAAAGAAAAGAAACTCCTCGGTGTATTCGACGAAATGGGCGACGCAATCAAGGCGGCAGAAGTTGCATACAAGCAATTCCGTTCTTACACTGTTGCTCAGCGTGAAAAAATGATTGAAAAAATCCGTAAATATACCCTTGATAACGCACAGATACTTGCAGAACTTGGCGTTAAGGAAACAGGTATGGGCAGAATAAGCGATAAGATTATCAAGCATCAGCTTGTAGCTGAAAAGACTCCCGGTACAGAAGACCTTGACCCCAAAGTGTGGACAGGTGACAGAGGACTTACCCTTGTTGAAATGGCACCCTACGGTATCATTGGAAGTATCACGCCCTCCACAAACCCCAGCGAAACAGTAATCTGTAACTCTATGGGTATGATTGCGGCAGGTAATGCAGTAGTATTTAACCCCCATCCCGGTGCAAAGCTTACTTCAAACACAGCAGTTGACCTTGTTAACCGTGCAATCCTTGAAGCAGGCGGTCCCGAAAACCTTGTTGTTTCCGTTGCAAACCCCACAATGAAGACCTCTGACGAAATGGTTAAGTCCAAGAGCGTGAGAATGCTCGTTGCAACAGGCGGCCCCGGTGTTGTAAAAATGCTTCTTTCTTCTGGTAAAAAGGCAATCGGTGCAGGTGAGGGTAATCCCCCCGTTATCGTTGACGAAACAGCGGACATCAAAAAAGCAGGTGCAGATATTGTTGCAGGCGCAAGCTTCGATAACAATCTTCCCTGTATTGCAGAAAAGGAATGTTTTGTAGTTTCCTCCGTTGCAGATAAGCTCATTGCAAGTATGCTTGAAAACGGGGCATATCTTGTAAAGGGCAACGATATAGATAAGCTTATAAAAGTAGCTTTAGTTGAAAAAGACGGAAAGCTCGTTATAAATAAGAAAATGGTTGGTAAGGACGCAAGTAAGTTCTTAAAGGAAATCGGTATTGAAGCTGACCCCAGACTCATCATCTGTGAAACAGATTTCAACCATCCCTTTGTACAGACAGAGCTTATGATGCCCATTCTTCCCATTGTAAGAGTAAATGATATTGACCAGGCAATAGAGTACGGTGTAAAGGCTGAAGCAGGCAGACGTCACAGTGCACATATCCATTCCAAGAATGTAGATAACCTTACAAGATTTGCCCGTGAGGTAGAAACTACCATATTCGTTAAGAACGCACCTTCTTATGCAGGTATCGGTGCAGGCGGTGAGGGTTACACAACCTTTACAATTGCAGGTCCTACCGGTGAAGGTCTTACAGCGGCACATTCATTCACACGTGCAAGACGCTGTGTAATGGTAGATGGATTCCATATTGTATAATCGAAGGGAAGAACTTAAATGAAAGCATTAGGAATGATAGAAGTATATAGTTTTACTACTGCAGTTTGCGTGGCAGACCTTTGTGCAAAAACAGCTGATGTAAAGGTAATTGCCTTTGACAGAAACCGTCCCATAAGTGCAGACGTTCCTGCACCATTGGTAATGGAAGTAAAGATTGAGGGAGATACAAGTGCTGTTCAGTCCGCAATCGCGGCAGGTAAGGCATATGCAGAAAAAGAGGGTAAATACATTGTTTCCCATGTTATCGCTCATCCCGATGACAAGGCAGAGCCTATGGCATACCTTCTTGACATAAACCGTGACAAGTTTAATAAAAAACTTGGCAAACGTGCTCCCGAGGCTGACCTTGCGAAGTCATACAGCTCAATCGGTATTGTTGAGGTGCAGGGTCTTGTAGCGGCAATCAGCGGACTTGACGAAATGCTCAAGGCTGCAGAGGTGCATGTAATCCACAGTGAAAAGAGACTCGGCGGATGTCTTGTAACATTCATCGTTACAGGTAATGTTGCGGCTGTTAAGGCAGCAGTTGAAGCAGGCTCTGCAGCTTCAAGAAAACTCGGTGAAGTGTACGGTTGTGAAGTAATTGCAAGACCGCACGCAGAGGTTATGAAATTCTTCGACACAGAAAATTGATTGGAGTAATCAATTATGGATATAAAAGAAATTGAAAACATCGTCAGAAAGACGGCAAATGAATATGCAAACACAGGCGAAGTTAAAATTGGCGTTTCTCAACGACATATTCACCTTTCCCGTGAGCATCTTGACATACTTTTCGGCAAAGGCTACGAGCTTACCAAAAAGAAAACCCTTATGGGCAGAGAGTATGCGGCAGAGGAGTGTGTAACACTTGTAGGCCCCTCTCTCAAGGCTATTGAAAAAGTTCGTGTTCTCGGTCCTGTTCGTAAGGATACTCAAGTGGAAATCTCAAGAACAGATACCTTTGTTCTCAAGGTGAGTCCTCCCGTGCGTCCCTCGGGCGACATCAAGGGCAGTGAACGTATCGTAATTGTAGGGCCCAAGGGTAGTGTATACCTTAATGAAGGTGTTATAATTGCAAACCGTCACATTCATCTGACACCTCAGTATGCCGCACAACATGAGATTTCCGACGGTGACTGGGTAGATGTTGTTTGTCACGGCAAGGAAAAAACAACCAAGTTTTATGATGTACAGATAAGAGTACGCGACGATTTCAATGTGGAAATGCATATTGATACAGATGATGCAAACAGTGCAGGTCTTCGTAACGGAGATATGGTTACAATTATAAAGAAATAATAAAAACAAGGGGAAAATGAAATGTTTGCTATTGAAAGACAGCAGCGAATCCTGGGAAAACTGAAAGAAGACGGTGCAGTTTCCGTAAGCAAGCTAAGTGCGGAGTTTTCCGTGGCAGAGGAAACTATCCGCCGCGACCTTGAAAAGCTTGAAAAACAGGAAAAACTCCTCCGTACACACGGCGGTGCAGTTCCCGTTGACGATAATAAATACGAGCCTTCTTTAGAAAAGAGAAGAAAAATCAATGTAGAGGGCAAGGAAAAGGTAGCCGTTCTTGCGGCACAGCTTATTTCCCCAGGTGAAACAATTTTCCTTGATGCTTCTACTACAACATACTTTATAGCACGCGAGCTTAAGAAAATGCAGAATATAACTGTCATCACAAACTCGCTTCACTCGATTGCCGAGCTTTCGCAGAACAAAGACATTAAAGTTATCGGCACAGGCGGTATGGTAGGGGAGAACGGCTCCTTTGTGGGCAGTATTGCCGAGGATAGCGTTCGTGAAAAATATGTAGCAGACAAAATCTTTTTCAGTTCAAGAGGTGTTACCGAAGACCGCGGTGTCCTTGACAGTAACGAGCAGGAATGTGCGATGAAAAAATGTATGATGACAAACTCCTGCAAAAAGATTTATGTATGCGGTCATACAAAAATCGGCAGAATCGGTTTTGCAAAGCTTGCCGAATTTGAAGAACTTGACTATTTTGTAACAGAAACTCCTCTTGATTCCGAATGGCAGAAGAAACTCGAGGAAGCAGGAGTAGAAATAATTACAGCAGAATAAAAATTTTGAATTATGGACCGACCCCTTAAAAAGTCAGACTAAAAATCTGACAGTTGAGAGGTCGGTTTTTTTCATACCTAAAGTTATAGAAAAGGTGGATTTTTTTAAAAGTCTGTCTTTTCTGTGCTATTTTTAGTTGAAAAACAAAAATAAAAGTGATATAATATTAAAAAAGTATATTCATTTTTAAAAGGGGTAGAAAACCTATGAAAATATTGATAGTTGATGATGAAAAATTACTTGTAAAAGGAATTAAATTCAACCTTGAACAAGATGGCTATGAAACCGAGGCAGCTTATGATGGAGAAGAGGCACTTAAGCTTGCCCGTGACAAGAGTATCTCTCTTATCATTCTTGACCTTATGCTTCCCAATATCGACGGACTTACAGTGTGCCAGAAAATCAGGGAATTTTCCTCTGTGCCCATAATTATGCTTACCGCAAAAACAGAGGATATGGACAAAATCCTTGGTCTTGAATACGGTGCAGACGATTACCTTACAAAGCCCTTTAATATTCTTGAACTCAAGGCAAGGATCAAGGCTATTTTAAGACGTGTCACAAGTCATAACAGTGCTGTTTCAAAGCCTGTTGTTTCTGCAGGGGGTATAGAGCTTGACTACAACCTTCGCAGAGTGAAAATCGGGAACAAGATTATTGAACTTACTGCTAAAGAATTTGACCTTTGCGACCTTTTTGTGACAAATCCCGGAAAGGTATACTCAAGAGAAAATCTTCTTGATATCGTGTGGGGATATGATTATCCCGGTGACATCAGAACAGTTGACGTTCACGTAAGGCGTTTAAGGGAAAAGATTGAGCCTGATGCAGCAGCTCCCACATACATTCTCACCAAATGGGGGGTAGGTTACTATTTTAAAGAAAATTAAGGAAAGTATGCAAAGTATCCGCTGGAAGCTGGTACTTACCTACTTGATAATAACAGCACTTACACTTGGAGTAATCGGTGTGTATATAACCGGCTCCATGAAAGATTATATTCTGGAGCAGAAAAAAATCAGTACACTTTCTCAGGCAAATGTTATTGCAGGCTATATATCCCAGTATCAGGACCTCAGTAATGACAGTATTAACAAGCTTCTTGCACAACAGCAGCTTTCCAGTGATTGCCGTGTGCTTATGCTTGATGTTGAAGGCAGGGTTACCTACGATTCAAACAATGATACAATGAAAGGAAAATATATGTTTCTTTCTCCCGTGCTTGATGCCATTGAGGGAAACAACAGCGTTGAGCAGGGAAAAGACGGTGATAATGAGCTTATTATTTCTGCGGCAGTTCCCATAATGAAGGATAAGTCCGTGACCGGAGTTATATATTATCAGGCGTTGGCATCAGATGCGGCTGATTTCATAAATCAGGTCAATGTTACTATGATAATGCTTATTATTTTTGTCAGTATTCTCATATCTATGGTCAGCTTCATTATGTCGGGCATTATTACAAATCCCATTCGCGATATTACGGAAAAGCTTTCTAAAGCGGCAGATGAAGAAGAGGATTATGTTATCATAGAAAAGACAACCGGCGGTGAGATGGGGCGGCTAATTGATTCTTTCAACAAAATGACAGAGCAGATTCAGAAGCAGGAGGAAAAAAGACAGGAGTTTGTTTCAAATGCATCTCACGAGCTTAAAACCCCTTTAAGCTCCATCAAGCTTATTTCCGACTCACTTCTCAATACCCCCGATGCACCGAGGGAAATGGTTGACGAGTTTCTGACTGATATGAATGTACAGGTAGACCGTCTTACAAGAATTGTGGAAAAGCTTCTGACTCTAACTCGTATGGACAGTTCCGCAAATGTTGCCAAGATGGAATTTCAGGTTGCCGACCTTACGGAGTTATGTGCAAATATAACAAAGGCTCTTCGCCCCCTGGCGGAGCAGAAGCATATTGAACTGGAATATAATCCCGAACTGACCGTGTACTCAAAAATAGAACGGGACAGAATGTGGGAAGCCATTTATAATATTCTGGATAACAGCATAAAATATACCAGAGAAGACGGAAAGGTTACAATGAACCTTTCCAAGGACGAAAACAATATTATAATTGAAATAAAAGATACGGGAATAGGAATTGCCCCTGATGAGATTTATAAAATTTTCGACAGATTCTACCGTGTTGATAAGGCGAGGGCAAGGGAAACCGGAGGTACGGGACTTGGCCTTTCCATAGCACTTACTGCAGTAGAACTTCACGGCGGAAATATTCAAGTAGAAAGTGAAGAAGGAGTGGGAAGTACTTTTCGTATAATATTCCCCATAACATTTAAATAAGAAACGGAGGAAGTCGGAGGCCAAG
>JAZUPX010000127.1:0-15015 GCA_045605405.1 Clostridia bacterium | reverse complement strand
AAGGATATTGCAAACTCCACTGCTTCGGTTGACTATACTAAAAACGGTATCCGTGTTTTCGGTCTGACGGGGAAAAACAACCTTTCAAGACCAAATAGGCTAATGCAGGTATTCTTTATAAACGGCAGATTCGTGGTAAATAAAACACTTCTTGCCGCTGTGAGCGAGGCTTATAAAAACGAGCTTATGGTGGGTCGCTTCCCCGTATGCATACTGAACGTAGAAATGGATCCTGCTTTGGTGGATGTGAATGTTCACCCCGGAAAGACGGAGGTTAAGTTCGCTTCCGAGCAGGATGTATACGAGGCTTGCTACTGGGCTGTAAAAAATGCCCTTACGGAAATTGCCGCACCCAGAGAGGTTGGTGTTTTGAAGAACAAGGAAGCATTCAAAATGCCTATTACCATAAAAAGTGCCGAGCAGATTTCCTTTACCAAGCCAAAACCAGAAGTAAAGAAGTCGGCATTTACTCCCTACACTCCCCCCAAGGAAACTCCTAAGCCAAAGATTCTTACGGAGAATCAGATTCGGGAAGAAGTTAAGGCATATGACGGAAAGCTTCCCGTGCGGGAAATTGAGGGTGTACAAAGCATAAAAGAAGTAAAACCTGCACCGCCCGTGGCAAAAGAGGAAAAAATTGATTTTTCCAAAGAGATTCAGGAAACTATCGAAAAAGCTCGAGTCTCCAAAAAGCCTGACACCACTTGTGATGTGAGAATTATCGGTCAGCTTTTCGACACATATATACTGGCGGAGGGTGACGGTGAATTTTTCCTGATGGACCAGCACGCCGCTCACGAAAGAATCCGTTATGAAGAAATCCGCAGAAGCGGATACAAGACAGATACTCAGCTTCTCTTAATGCCAATTACTGTAAACCTTACTCCCGAGGAAAAGACTCTTTCACTTGAAAGAAGCGAGCTTCTCCTTTCTATGGGATTTCAGGTTGAGGATTTCGGAACAAACAGCGTAGTATTACGCTCTCTCCCCTCCGACTGTCCTTTTGAAGAGGGCGAGGGGCTGTTTATCGAAATACTTGGCGTTTTAGCAGGGGGCGAGCCGGGAGAGATTTCGGCAATGCTTGACAAGGCAATCTACACAATTGCCTGCCGAAGTGCCATTAAGGCACATCAGAAGCTTTCTCTTCCCGAGCTTGAAAAGCTCTACGCACAGGCTTCCTCCCTCGAGGGCATTACAACCTGTCCGCACGGAAGACCGATTACAGTAAAGCTTACCCGTTACCAGATAGAGAAAATGTTTGGCAGGATTGTCTGACGGGGGTAGGAACATGACAAAGAAAATACCCCTTGTAATAGTTGCAGGTGCTACCGCCTCGGGAAAGACAGGGCTTGGAATAGCCTTAGCCGAAAAATTTAATGGCGAGGTTATCTCCTGCGACTCAATGCAAGTTTACAAAAACCTATCCATTGGCACGGCAAAACCCACAAAGGAAGAAATGGGGGCTATCCCTCACCATATGATTGATGTGGCGGAGCCGTGGGAGGAATTCAGCGTAGAGCGTTACTGCTCTATGGCACACGGTATAATCCGTGATATACATAACCGCGGAAAGCTTCCCATAATGGTTGGCGGTACGGGGCTATATGCAGACAACACGGTTTTTGCAACCACATTTTCCGCACCTAAAAGAGATGCGGAGCTTTCTCTTGAGCTTACCCGTTATGCAGAGGAAAACGGCAATGAGGCTCTGTTTGAGATTCTCCTTGCAGAAGACCCGGAGGCGGCAAAAACACTTCACCCCAATGATGTAAAAAGAGTTGTCCGCGCCATTGAAACAGTTCGTACTACGGGGAAAACGAGAACTGAGCTTGACAGCGAAAGCCGTCCCGAGGAAAGCCCCTACGATTATATTTATCTTGCGATTAATATGGACAGAGAGCTTCTTTACAATCGCATCGACAAAAGAGTGGATATTATGCTTGAGGACGGACTTTTAGATGAAGTCAGGGAATTTATTCTACCCACCCTTAAAAGAATGTCCACCGCTGCGGCAGCAATAGGCTACCGCGAAACAGTATGGTATTTTAAAGGCTTGTGCACCTATAATGAGATGGTGGAGCTTTTAAAAAGAAACACACGCAGGTACGCCAAAAGGCAGCTGACGTGGCTACGAAAGAGCAACGAGGTACATTGGCTTGATTACAAAGACAGTTTTAATCAAGCTACAGAATTAATTAACAAGAAAGGATTTTGACAATGAAAACACAGGTTAATTTGCAGGACGTATTTTTGAATCAGGTAAGGAAAGACAAGCAGGCTATTACAATATTTCTTGTAAGCGGTTTTCAGATAAGAGGCCTTGTAACAGGCTTTGACAACTATACGGTAGTCCTTGATTGTGATGGTAAGCAGGAGCTTATCTATAAACACGCAATTTCAACTATCATCCCCACCTACCCCGTAAACTTTATGGCGGCAGAAAAGGAGCAGAGTGAAGCTCTGTAAAAACTACTGATTATACAAAAAGGAGGCGCACACTAAAATGAATAAATACCTGAAAAGATTTTTGTTTTTTTCACTAATTCTGACATTTATAAGTACAGTCAGCTATTGCAGTGCGCCCTTTGATACGGAAACTGCACAGATGATTAATGTCCGCAAAACAATAAACGGAGAGGGGTACATTCTCCGAAATGAAACGGTAGTCTCTCCCGAGTCCAAGGGCGCTTTCGAGTCAGGTGTTCAGGACGGAACAAGGGTTTCTAAAAACGGAAGTCTGGGAATTACCATCAGCGGTAATTATAACGAAGAGCTTGTTAAGCAGCTCAAATCCGTAACAAAACGAATTGATGATATTGAAAAAGCCAACAGCTTTTCCAATATGTATTCTTCAGACGAAGCACGTATCTTTTCGGGTCTTAAAGACCTTTCTGCGGCAATCCGTGAAGATGTCAGAAACCAGGATTTTATCTCGGCAACCGAAAATGCAGCTCAGCTTTCTAATCTGCTCATAAAAAAGGATACCACTGACGACCGCGGTTCAACGGCAAACCTTTTGTCGGAGCTTAAAGGTAAAAAATATGAGCTTGAGCAGCAGCTCGGCGGAATCCGTCAGGTGGTACGTGCCCCTGCAGCAGGATATTTCTACGCCTCTTTAGACGGACTTGAAAGAAACATCAAAGAAACGGAAATCACATCAATTTCCGTCTCGGAAATTTACGAGTTTGACAACACACTTAAAAACCATACACCTGATGCAGGAACTATAGGAAAGATTGTAGATACATATGCATGGTATCTTGCCTGCATTATTGAAGAAAACGAGGAACAAAACCTAAAGGCAGGAAGTACCGTTACCCTTTCTGTCGACGAATCTATAGGGGTTAAGGCAACAGTACTGGCAATAAATAAAGACGAAGCAGGAAGCTGTGCCGTTTTACTCAGATGCACACGGGATATTGCAGGAATTTTTGAAAAGAGAAAGGCAGAGTTTGAAATCTGTTACGAGGAATACAACGGACTTTATGTTCCTGCGGCAGCCATAAGGGTTGTGGACGGAGTAACAGGCGTCTATGTCATAAACAGAAATGATGTTATATCTTTCCGTGCTGTGGATATTATTCTTCAGGAGGAAGACTATTATATTGTAAGAAGCAGCTTCACTCCCCCTGCAGAGGTGAAATTTTCTCCTCTTAGACTTTATGATGATATTTTGGTGAATCCGGAGGTGGCAACCCGCAATGAGCTTAAAGAATAACCTTGAAACCGTTCATAAAAAAATTGAGGATGCCTGCCTCAGGACTATGCGAAACCCCGAAGAAGTAAACCTCGTTTGCGTATCCAAAACGATTGATGCCGAAACCATCTCGGAAGCAGTTTCTCTCGGCGAAAATGTTTTCGGTGAAAACCGTCCTCAGGAGTTGAGGGACAAGTTCGACAAGGTGGAGGGCGCAACGTGGCATCTTATAGGGCATCTTCAGTCAAACAAGGTAAAATATGTTGTAGGAAAGGCTTCTCTCATTCATTCCGTAGACAGCCCCCAGATTGCATCTGCAATAAATGAGCAGGCAAGAAAGCTTGATGTTATACAGGACATTTTGCTCGAGGTCAACATTTCAGGTGAAGAAAGCAAATATGGTTTGACAACGGATGAAATCCCTAATATAATTAAAGAGATAGGGATGCTTCCTAATATCCGTTTCAGAGGGTTTATGACCATGGCACCTCTGGGTGCACCTGAAAGCGAGATAAGAAGCATTTTCAAAAAAGCAAAGGAGCTTTTTGACTCCCACAAAAAAGACGGTGCAACTGTTCTTTCCATGGGTATGAGCAATGATTTTGAGATTGCCGTAGAGGAAGGTGCAACTCTGGTAAGAGTCGGACGTGCGGTTTTTAAAAGATAATAATTTTAGTAAACATATATTTTAGGAGGATTTGTTATGAATTTCACAAAAAAAATCAGTGACCTTATTTTCGGACCCGAAGACGATGAAGAAGTAGATTTTGCTGCAGAGGTTGAGGCTGCTCCTATGGAGCCTGCCCGTTCTTCTGCAGGAAAAAAATCAAAAATCGTAAGCATTGCCACAACAACACAGATGAAGGTTGTTGTAGTTTCTATCGAGCGTTTTGACGAAGCAAAAGAGGTTGTAGACCACCTTCGCAACAAAAAGCCTGTTGTTGTTAATCTTGAAAAGCTTGACAAGGATATTTCCCGCAGAGTTATCGATATTATAAGCGGTGCATCCTATGCTCTTCAGGGAAGCACACAGAAGGTTGCAAAAGGTATCTTCCTTGTAGCTCCCTATAACGTTGACATTATGGCAGATGTTCGTGATGAGCTTCAGAATGCCGAGTTTTTCCCATGGGAGGAATAAGCAAAGATAGGTTTCTCTATTCTCTTGATGCACGCCACAGCGTTATGTTTGCCCATATTTTTGATATAGCAGTTAAGGCTGACAAATACGGCAGCGGCGTTTACGGAGATTTTCTGTCTGAAAACAGTATTTCCGAGCTTCTTTCACGAAAGGATTTTCTTCCGTCGGAGCCGATTCTTTTCGGCGGTTTTGACGGAGCGGAAAGACAGATGGTTGCATTTGTGCCCGATTATGAGGAGCCGTCTTTTCCCATTTGTGCGGTAAAAATTTCCTCTCCCGTGATAAGCTCCCTTTCCCACCGCGACTTCCTCGGAAGTATTCTGGGCTTGGGTATAAAAAGGGAAAAGTGCGGCGATATTATCATAGGTGAAAAGGAAGCTTTTGTTATACTTTCCGAGGAGATTTCTTCTTATGTATTGAATTCTCTTGAAAAAGTCGGCAGAGTCGGTGTCAAATGCGAGATTGTACCCCTCACAGAAATAAAAATTCCCCAAAAAAGCTTTAAGCCCATTACGGGAACGGTTTCCTCACTCCGTCTTGATGCGGTTATTTCCCTCTTTTCAGGGAAAGGCAGAAGCAAAGCAAGTGAGCTTATTGCAGGCGGACTCGTTTTTATAAACGGAATTCAGGTAATGAAAAACGATTTTCACCTCAAAGACGGGGATATTATCTCCCTCCGCGGAAAAGGCAAGGCCACCCTCTCGGTAGGCGGAACAAGTAAAAAGGACAGAATATTTATTACACTTAATGTGTGGGGCGTCTAATCCCTCACCTCAATGCGTGGAGTTAAATTATGATTTATATTATTGCGGCAATACTTATTGTTGCCCTTGACCAGATTTCAAAAGTACTTACCACCAGACATTTTGCGTTGGGAGAGGTTAAAACCATCATCCCCGAAATTCTGAGCTTTACCTATGTAAAAAACGAGGGTGCGGCTTTCGGAATTTTGCAAGGGGCAAGGGTTTTCTTTCTCATTATGACAATAGTTGTATTTTTTGGAGTTCTTTATTACATTATAAAAACACACCCTCATTCACGTCTTGAAAAATGGGCACTTACCTTTATGGCAGGCGGTGCTGCAGGTAATTTCATTGACAGACTCTGCTTGGGCTATGTACGTGATTTTATATTGGTAGACTTTATAGAATTTCCGGTATTCAATATTGCAGACTGCTTCGTTTGTATCGGTGCAGGGCTGTATATTCTCTATGCTTTTTCCGATATTTTTAAGAAGAAGGAAGAAAAAGAAATCGATGACAAACAACCTAACAAAACTGACAGCGTGCAGTAATGCCCGCTGTGATGTATATATAGCAGAAAATATGCCCGACCTTTCAAGAAGCTTTTTAAAAAAGCTTTTTGACGGGGGCGAGGTTTTTGTAAACGGCAAAGCGGTACGCGCCTCCTTTAAGGTTAAAGAGGGCGACTGTATTGAATTTTCCCTGCCTGAGGTAAAAAAACTTGATGTAGAGGCGCAGGATATTCCCCTTGATATTGTCTATGAGGACGACGACCTCCTTGTAATCAACAAGGCACGTGGTATGGTAGTCCACCCTGCTGCAGGGAATGAAGACGGAACGCTTGTCAATGCACTTATGTATCATTGCGGCGATAATTTATCAGGGATAAACGGTGTAATGCGCCCTGGAATTGTTCACAGGATTGACAAGGATACCACGGGACTTTTAGTTGTTGCAAAAAACGATACAGCCCATCAGTCCTTAACTGACCAGCTAAGTGACCGCAGTTTGTCGAGGACATATTATGCAATAGTTCACGGCAATATAAAGGAAGACAGCTTCACCGTGGATGCCCCCATCGCCCGTGACACAAATGACCGCAAAAAAATGGCAATCGCAAGAAAAGACGGAAGATGCGCCGTTACACATATAACTGTTTTGGAAAGATTCGGGAAATACACCCTTATCAGGTGCAAATTGCAGACGGGACGGACACATCAGATTCGTGTCCACACGAAACACATTTATCACCCCATATTGGGTGATAAAACCTACGGATTGAAAAAAGAGGAATTTTCTCTTGCAGGGCAGCTTCTTCACGCAGGAGAAATAGGGTTTATCCATCCCGAAACCGGTGAAAAGGTAAGCTTTACAGCACCTCTTCCCGAAGATTTTTCTGAAACACTTGAGAAAATAAGAGCAAAATACACCGAAAGAGGTTGATAAATATGGAAAAAAAGAAGTTTTACATTACCACCCCCATATACTATCCCAGCGACAAGCTGCATATAGGTCATTCCTACTGCACAGTTGCCGCTGATACCATTGCCCGTTATAAAAGGGCGCAGGGCTATGATGTAATGTTTCTGACCGGAACAGACGAGCATGGTCAGAAAATTCAGCGTATTGCCGAGGAGAGGGGCGTTACTCCTCAGGAGTATGTTGATAACATTGTAAAAGGAATTAAAGAGCTCTGGACCCTTATGGATATTTCCAACGATAAATTCATCCGTACAACAGACGAAATCCACGTTAAGGCTGTACAGAAGATTTTCAATATCCCTTACGAGAAGGGTGACATCTACAAAAGTGAGTATGAGGGTTGGTACTGTACCCCCTGCGAATCTTTCTGGACAGAACATCAGTTAGTAGACGGAAAGTGTCCCGACTGTGGACGGGCAGTTGAAAAAACAAAGGAAGAAAGCTATTTCTTTAGACTCTCCAAGTATCAGGACAGACTTATTGAGCTTATAAAGAACAACCCCGACTTCCTCCAACCCGCAATCCGTCAGAATGAGATGCTCAATAACTTCCTCATTCCCGGACTTGAGGATTTGTGCGTGTCGAGAACAAGCTTTGACTGGGGCGTTCCCGTAGATTTTGACCCCAAGCACGTTGTATATGTATGGCTTGATGCCCTTACAAACTACATCAACGCTCTCGGTGCATTCTCCGATGATGACGCTGACTTTAAGAAATACTGGCCTGCAGATGTTCACCTTGTAGGCAAGGAAATCGTGAGATTCCATTCCATTATCTGGCCCGCAATGCTGATGGCACTTGACCTCCCCCTGCCCAAGCAGGTTTACGGTCACGGTTGGCTTCTCCTTGACGGCGGTAAAATGAGTAAGTCCAAGGGTAACGTGGTTGACCCCGTGAAGTTAGTTGAAAAATACGGTGTGGACGCAATCCGTTATTTCCTTATGAGAGAAATGCCTTTCGGTGCTGACGGTGTGTTTAATAACGAAGCACTTATTAACCGCATTAACTCCGACCTTGCAAACGACCTTGGTAACCTTGTAAGCCGTACTGTAAGTATGGTAGAAAAGTACTTCGGCGGTACAGTTTCCGACAAGGGTGTTACAGACACTATGGATGCTGACCTTATTGCACTTGCAAAGGAAGTTCCTGCAAAGGTTGAGGAGCTAATGGACAGCTACCAGTTCTCTCAGGCACTTGCAGAAATATGGAAGCTTATCAGCAGAACGAATAAATACATTGACGAAACAACTCCGTGGGCACTTGCCAAGGATGAAACAAAGAAAGATAGACTGGAAACAGTTATGTATAACCTTTGCGAAGCAATCAGAATTGCTTCCGAGCTTATCGCTCCCGTTATGACACGCACCACTCCCCTCATTCAGGCACAGATTGGTGCAACCGTTACAGGTTGGGACAGTGCAAAGACATGGGGCGTACAGAAGAGCTTTACAGTAGAAAAGGGCGAAGTTCTCTTCCCCAGAATTGATGCCCTGGCAGAGCTTAAAGCAATTGAGGAAGAAGCTGCAAAGGCAAAAGAACCCATAATTGAAAAACCCGAAGCAAAAGAAGAAATCACAATTGACGACTTTATGAAGACAGAGCTTCGTGTGGCAAAGGTAATTGCGTGCGAAAGAATTAAAAAGGCGAAGAAGCTCCTTAAACTCCAGCTTGACCTCGGCTATGAAAAAAGACAGGTTGTAAGCGGTATTGCCCAGTATTATGAGCCTGAGGACCTTATTGGCAAAAAGGTTGTAATCGTTGCAAACCTTAAACCCGTAAAGCTTTGCGGTGAGGACAGCTTCGGTATGATTCTCTGTGCGGCTAACGACAATCAGCTTTCTATTGTATCACCCGTGGGCGATATGGAACTGGGAAGTGAAGTTCGCTGATGTTGTTTGATACACACGCTCATTATTATGATAAAAAGTTTGATTCCGACCGTGACGAAATTCTTTCCTCTATGAAAGAAAACGGTGTTGGTTATATTGTCAATGCTGGCTGCGGAATCGAATCTACAAAAAGATGCGTTGCCCTTGCAGAAAGGTACGATTTTGTGTACGCTACGGCAGGCGTTCACCCCAATCACACAGAGGATATGAATGACCGTGCGTTAGATGCTATCAGAATGTATGCAAAGCACCCCAAGGTTAAAGCAATCGGTGAAATCGGGCTTGACTACTATTATAATTTTGTGGACAGAGCCGTGCAAAGAGAGGCTTTTGCAAAGCAGATTGACATTGCAAGAAATGTTAACCTCCCATTTGTGATTCATTGCCGTGATGCCTGCAAGGACACCCTTGATATTTTAAAAAGCGAGTACAAGGGCGGCGGTGCGCTGATGCATTGCTTCAGCGAAAGCAAGGAAACGGCAAAAATTGTGCTTGATATGGGACTTACGATTGCAATAGGCGGCACGGTAACATTCAAGAACAATGTCCGTACAGTGGAGGCTGTGAAATACATCCCCCTTGAAAGTCTTGTGATTGAAACGGACAGCCCTTATCTTGCACCTACTCCCCACAGAGGCAAGCGTAACAGTAGTTTATATATCCACTATGTGGCAGAAAAGATTGCCGAGATAAAGGGTGTTTCCCCCGAATTGGTTGAAGAAATCACCACGGAGAATGCAAAAAGATTTTTTAGTATTGAGTAGTGATAGAATGAAAAAATTATTTTTCTGTATCCTTTGTATGATGCTGATTTTAACAGCGTGCAACAGAGAGCCTTCACAACAAAATAAAAGCTCCTCTCCGCAGGAGCTTTTGTCAAATATGACACTTTCCGAAAAGGTCGGGCAGATGTTTATTGCACGCTGTCCCTCTGTTGATGCGGATATTTACGCCAAGAAGTACAACTTGGGTGGGTATATCCTTTTCGGTCAGGATTTCAAAAACTCCGACCCTGAAACATTTAAAGCCACGGTGCAGAGCTATCAGGATGCAGTTAATATCCCTATGTTTATAGCCGTTGATGAAGAGGGCGGTATTGTAAACCGTGCAAGCCGTTATCCGCAGTTTCGGGAAAAGCCTTTCCCCTCCCCTCAGGAGCTTTACAAGGAGGGCGGATTTGAGGCGGTAAAGAAAGATGCAAAGGAAAAGTCGGAATTTCTCCTTGATTTAGGCATCAATATGAATTTTGCCCCCGTTTGCGATATATCGCAAAGCCCCGATGACTTTATGTTTGACAGAAGCATTGCACTAAATCCCGAAGATACGGCAACCTATGTAAAAACCGTTGTTGCCGAAATGAACTCAGCAGGTATAGGAAGCGTACTTAAGCACTTCCCCGGATATGGAAACAATTCTGACACCCATACGGGAATTGCCATAGATAAAAGGCCTTACAAAACCTTTGCAATGTACGATTTTCTCCCGTTTAAGGCAGGAATTGACGAGGGTGCAGGCGTGGTGCTTGTATCCCACAACATTGTGGAATGTATAGATAAAGAAAGACCCGCTTCCCTTTCCCCCGAAGTTATGAGAATAATCCGCGAGGAGCTCCAGTTTGACGGACTTATTATTACAGATGACCTTGTAATGGATGCAATCGGGCTTTATACTGACAATGAATCTGCCGCTGTAGAGGCGGTAATTGCAGGAAATGACCTGCTGTGCTGTACCGACTTTACAGAGCAGATTCCTGCCGTTATAAAAGCCGTTGAAGACGGCAGAATCATAGAAGAAAGAATTAACGAATCAGTACTTCGTATTCTGGAATACAAAATAGAATTAGGAATTATAGAATAAAAAGTAAGCCCCCTCGGATATTCCCGAGGGGGCATTTGTTATTACAACTATTATCTAACTTTGTTTCCGCAGTTTGAGCAGAAAATTACGTCGTCTTCAATCTGCTTTCCGCACTTTTCACAATACTCAATTACAGGCTGAGCAGGTGTTTCAGGAGCTTCTTCCTGCTTCTCGCTCATATTGTTTCTGAGACGGTTGTTAATCTGCATTGTATTTTTTACGAGGATAATAAACATCATAGTTCCTTCGTAGACAAGACGCACAACAACGGGTCCCAAAACTAAGAGAAGCAATCCCGGAAGAGCCAGACTCTCAGAGTAGTCGTAATAATATTCAACTACAGAGAAGAGCATAAAGAAACCAAAGATAACACAAGCTACTGTTGAAAGTATGTAGAAAAACTTAATGATAGACTCTAACCAGAGGCTTCTGAAATTAAAAAGGTCAGATAACCATCTGCAGAATGGATTAAGTGTACGATACTTTCCCTCCGGCATAATGAGAACATAGATGCAAACCATTGCCGCAATTACGCCTATAAAACCTAAAACTAATGTTGCTTGAACTGGCATAATAAAACCCTCCTAATAATTTATATACATATTTTAACATAATCTTACAAATTATGCAAGATGGTTATATTAAAAATGTTTACTTTTAAACTTAATATAAATTGGGAGAGCAATAACTGAAAGCACGGTAGTTATCGCTGACAGAACTACCCACAGATTGGAAACTGCTATCCAGCCGGAGCTGTCAGCCAATGCCTGAAACCCGTAGGTCTGTACAATCAGTGCCGCACTGCCTGCACAGTTTATCATACCTGCAATTGTACCGTCTTTTCCGAATTCTGCAAACTTAGAGTTATAGGCTGATATCAGATAAGTTGCCGCCGTTGAGCAAAGAGAAATGACACTCATAGCAACAACTATCATATACGAGGGTACTATTCCAAGCATACAGAGAAGAACACTCATAGGAATCATTATTGCCATTGTGACAATAACACCTACGATTTCATTTTTTATTATTTTACGATTCATCAAAAATCTAACAAAAAATGTTCCCCCAACGCCACAGCCAATAACTATGATATTTAAGATATTTCCGAAAGATGCGGAAATTCCGTCATATGTTTCCATCAGCATTGTGGGAGCAAGAGTCTGTGCCCCCTGCCCTATCATAGTGCGTAAAAATGTTACACCTACGAGAAAAATCAGCCCGCTTGAGAGCATCAGCTTTGTTAGTGTAAATCCGCGGTTATCCTTTTCACGGATATTCTCCATAAGGGTTTCTCTGTCGGGGAGCATAAAGCGGTCAACCTTTTTTGTAACAAAATGCATTACAATAAAAAGCCCTAAAAGAACAAGGGATGATACTGCAAAGTTAAGCTGCCACTTGGGAAGAACCCCTGCAACTACAAACGCAACCAAAAGCCCTGCCGAGGGAGAAAGAGAAATAAGAAATATATTCTTTGGTTTTTCACTTCGGGGAAGCTGTGATGCCATAATTTTGAATACCGACGGCCAAAGAGCAAACTGTATTACCGCATTGAACATCCATGAAAAAAGCATTACATAGAAATTCTGATTGAAAAATATGATAAGGTTTGCAACAGCACCGCCCAGAAGCCCGATTTTAATCATTCGCTCGGGATTGTAGCGGTCGGCAAACATACCGCCTAAGATTTGCAGGGGTGCATATACCACATGGAAAGCTGCCGCAATAATTCCCGTCTGGGTTTTTGTCAGCACTCCCGACTCAACAATGGGTGCAAGAGCAGAGCTGAAACAGTATTTTGTCATATATACAAGGACATACATTACCCATAAAAACCAAAAGAAGAATTTTCCCATTCTTTTATTTTCAAGGTGCATATGTACACCGTCAACCGATACAGTGTAGTTACTCATAATGGGGCCCCTTTATTTCACTCTGATTAAAATTCAAGAATTGTTTTGTCGCCGTATACATTTTCCCAATCCTTTTCAAAGGTCGCAATTGCAACATCTGTCATAGGATTAGAGATAAGTGCTTTAAGAATATCTCCCGTTACTGTTACACTGTGACAGCCTGCAAGAGCACACTTATGCACCTGCTCTGCTGTTTTAAAGCTTGCGGCAAGAACACGACAGTCAAGCTTATAGAGCGAAAGCTGTTTTGTAATCTCCGCAACAACTTCACAACCGTCTGCAATGATGTTGTCAAGTCTGTTTACGTAGGGGGCAACGAAGCTCGCTCCTGCCTTTGCGGCAATAAGTGCCTGTGCAGGAGTGAAAATAGCCGTCATTGTAACGCCTATTCCCCAGTTTTTAAGCATCATTGTAGCCTTAAGTCCCTCTTCACAGATGGGGATTTTTACATAAAATTCTCCACCGATTCTGTTCTTGAGAAGCTTTGCCTCCTCAACAATGTCCTCTGCCTTTTTCTGTGTTGTCTGTACGTGGAGCATTTTATCGGGACCTATTATTGCCCTGATTTCCTTTACAATTTTCCAGAAATCGTCATGCTCCTTGGAAATAATGGTGGGGTTTGTTGTAACACCCGACACCGGATAAAATTCGTTACAGTAGCGGATTTCTTCGATATCCGCTGTATCAAGTATATAAATCAATTTTGTCGCCTCTTATCTTTTTTCTTCTGTTAGGATACCCTACTCTGTAAATTTTTTAATTTCTCAAAGAAATGGTGCAAAGGAATCTCCCTTACACCATTTCTGTTATTTTCTCACATTCAGAATACTGTCATACTTTTCAAAGTTTTCGTAAACCTTGCTGTAATCATTACCCTGAGGAGTATATACCTTGTCCGTTTCAATCATCTTGCAAGCATCCTTTACTGAGGCAAATACCCCTGCACCGACACCTGCAAGGATTGCCGCACCAAGGCAAGCAGTTTCCTTATTCTTAAGGGTAATAAGGCGTTTCTTAGTGATATCCGCCTTCATATTACACCAGAGAGGGCTCTTTGCACCGCCGCCCATTACACGGATTTCTTCAACATCAGTCTTAAGATAGTCAAGATTGCTCCTCAGCATACAAGCAACCGATTCCATAATACTGCGTACAAAGTGTGCAGGAGTATGCTCGGGTGTAAGACCGGTGAAGCTGCCGCGTGCGTCTGGGTTATATTTAGGCATTGTAGAACCGCAAAGGTACGGGAGGAATGTAACACCGTCACTTCCTACCGGTACGCTTTCAGCCATTTCGTCAAGCTGGCGGAAAGAAACCTCGCTAAGGAATGCTTCCTTAAACCACTTGAGCGCCATACCTGCCGTGGGGCTCCATGAAAGAAGCGCATAGCTTCCGTCAAAACTATAATGGCAGGGAACAAAGCTGTCCTCTTTATATTCGGGAACAGAATCTGTAGGAAGATAGATTGCCATTGTAGTACCTGTCATAACACTGCAGATACCTTTCTCAATAACACCTGCACCGATTGCACCTGCTACCTGGTCCATTGCCGAGGTAACAACCTTGATGCCCTCGTATTCTCCTACATACTCACCGCTGCCCATCAGTTCGGGAAGCTGAGCCTTGTCAACACCTATAAAATCAAGCATCTCATCCCAATAGCAGGAATTATTGATGTCAAAATAGATTGTTGAGGACTGTAAAGTCTTCTCTGTCACAAATTTGCCCGTAAGATTGTAAAGAAGGTAGTCCTCAAGGAGGAAAATCTTCTTTGTCTTTGCCCATACCTCCGGCTCGTTTTTCTTAACCCACAAGAGCTTGCTTGCAGGCCATGTAGCCGTAATTTCGGGCTGCCCTGTAACCTCGTAAACCTTTTTTCTGCCGAAATGCGCTTCTATCTCGCGTGCTTCTTCCTCTGCGCGGTTATCAAGCCATACAATGGCATCACGCACGGGATTTCCGTCCTCATCAGTTAAGATAAGGGTTTCGCACTGTGTATCGATTGCAATAGCATCTATCTTATGCTCTCTGCCAGTGCTGGCAATGGCATTTTTAAGAAGCTCCCAGTATTTTTCAGCCTCAAGCTCTACTATGTTACCGCTGGTTTTTACGGTATAATCCTCCGTAGATTCGGCAAGCTGATTTAATTTTTCATCAAAGAGCACTGCCTTTACGGAGGTTGTTCCAAAATCAGCACCTAAAAGATTCATAACTTATCTTTTCTGCTGAAGGTCATAATGTACGTCGTAAGCCTTTTCTTCATCAGTGAACTTATGACGGGTATCGATAACGTTAC
>JAZUPX010000126.1:0-11049 GCA_045605405.1 Clostridia bacterium | reverse complement strand
TCTTCAATATATGGAGATTTTCTTGCCGAGGAGGTAAAATACGAGGGGTCCCTGTAATTGATATCGTTAGTATTGTGTACCTTTACCTCGGAAAGATACGCATACTGATAGCTTTCCTCCGCAAAGGATTTAATGGTAAATTTAAGAAATTTTGCGGTTACAGCTTCGGGGAAAACTACGGGATAATAAGATGCGTAGGTAGATGTAACGGCTTCTGTTGATTCATCATTTTTGGAAACTTTTTCGAACAGTCCGTTTTCCACAATTTTTTCCCAATCAGCACCGTCTGTTGAATATTCAACATCATATGTTTCAATACCGCCGTGGTTAAGCATCCATAAATCAAGACGCTTAATCTCTACTTCGTTCTGCCAGGAGTATGTAAATCCTGAATTTACCGAGGGGAATTTAATCAGCTTGGAGAGGTTATCTGCCAAGGGCTTTCCCTCCGCATTCATATCATGGTAAATACAGAATACGCCGTCGGTAAGAATGGAGGTATCGGTAGTTTCTGTACCAAAAAGTTCCAATGTACCGTCTGCGATTTCCGGTGTCTTGGCAAAAGAAACAGGGATAAAAGCCAACAGCATTGATATTGAAACCAATATTGACAATATTGATTTTAATCGTTTAATCATATGAAATCCTCATTTCAAGAAAGTTGACAGCTTATTGAGTTTTTCATCAGCTGTCAAACTCAATAAAAACCGGGAAGCCGGTATTGTCGGCTTCCCGGCACAGTTAGTATAATTCTATTTGCTTTTTATTTCTAATTATTTTGAACTAACAGGAGTAAGAAGCAATGGAACAAGAGTATTTCCGTCGAGGATGAATGCTTTTACAGAAAGATTGCTACCTGCATCGGAGGGAATCTGATATTCATGTGTGTATGTTGTCATTCCTGTAAGAGGACAAGCAACAGGTGTCACGCTCTTAAGTGTTGTACCGGAGTAAAGAGCAAAGAAAAGTTTTGCATTCTCGTTAACGGTTGCATCACCACTATAATTGAAGGTAACGGTTGCTCCTGCACTTACATTACCTGTAATTTCTCCTTCAGTTGTGCTGATACCAAGCTCGTTATCGGAAAGGGCATACATTTCAATAGAACTAAATCTCAAGGCGTCTGTACAACCTGTTACCTTAACAAGCCAATAAGAGTTTGCAGAAGAATCAGGAATATCAATAGTCACATTGCCAGTTCCGAAATTACCAGAGATTTTCTTTTCCACGGTCCAAACACCGGACACCTTCACATCAGGGCGAACAGCACCAGGGTTTTTTGCATATGTGGTAAAACCTGCCTCAGCATCTGTAGATTCATTACAGCTTAAAATCTCAATTCCGGTTGCAGTACCTGCAGAAATATTTACTACAACACGGTTTACCTTAACCTCGTTTCCAGTAAATCTTGTTGCATACCATGCTACTGTGGAATCTTCAGCTGCTCCCGTATCGGGACCTACGGTCTGTACTCTTGAGGATGTGACTGACCAAATACGGCCACCGTCGCACCAGTAAGCCGCTGCAGACGAGGTGGTATAGGGATGAGATATCGCAAATCCGCGTGCATATTTTGAGCCCGCTAATTTATTTTCAGCAGTTGAACCAGTTGTTGGTAACTGTCTTGTAGCAGTAAGGTTAACAAGGTTGGAATCAAGAAGCTCTGCTTCTGCAATATATGCACCGCTTGCATCATCCTTGAAGGATTTTATTACAAAGCGGAGATACTGTGTTTCTACTGCATCAAAAAGGATGGGGTAATAGCAGGAGGTATCACTTGTAAGGTCCTGCTCGAGGGTACCACTTGTATAGTAGTTATAAACAGTGCCGTCGGAGGAAATCTGTATTTCATAATCCTTTACTGCGCCTGCTGTATATATCCACAAATCAAGTCTTTTTACAGTCTTTGCTTCGGAGAAAGCAAACTGAATTCCTGATTCAGTTTCAGTAAACTGAGCAAATCTGTACAAAGCGGTTGTAGGGTCTGCAAGTTCGGCAGGAACTGCATAAAACTTGTCTGTAAGTAAAGATGCATCAGTGGAAGTTTCACCATTAGGCGTAAAAACGACACCATCGCCAAAGGTTGTAACTGTTGCCTCTACGACAGCTGCAGATACAAGCGTTCCGGGAACAAAAGCCAGAAGCATTGTAGCTACTGTTAAAACGGATAATAACGATTTTAAAGTTTTTTTCATTTTATTAACCTCTTTTCTTTATATAAAAATTTTATTTTGCATCATAATTTCTCTGGAGAAGCTTCATATATTCCTTGAGACCAAGACTCTCAAGAGCCTTTACGTAGTTATCCCAATCCTTGTCGAGGTCAAGCTCTCCTGTAACAAACTTTGTAAAATATGCATTAACCTCATCTGTGATAAGCTGATAGTCAGCATACGAATCTGCATCTTCTTCTGCAATGGTTATCTGCGGGAAGTTATCTACAGCATAGTCCTTATACTTTGTATAAAGTTCAAACGAAGGATTGTACTTTGCTGTGGGGTCATATACTCTGATACTGTCTTCAAGAGAAGTATAGGATATTGTACAGTTATACCAGGAAAGGTTATTTGCATTACCGCAGTTGTACTTTGCTTTTTCCTCGTCGCTTTCCTGCTCTACTGTCCAGAGTGCCTGCTTACCGTCAAGGCCAAGCTCACCCTCTTTTGCTTCACGTACATATGTAAGACCGCTGTCCTGTGATTTCTGTCTGCCTTCGAAAGAAAGAAGCCAGTCAACCCACTTTACAGCAGCTTCGGGGTATTTACATTCCTTTGTCACCATGAAGCTATGTCCGTTTACGACAGATTTTAAGGGAACTGTCGCGCGAACACCATTGGGTCCTTCAAGGGGCTCGATAACTTTGAAGTTATTATAACGCTCAGTAGTTCCTGTAGCATTACAGAAATATCCTGGATATGAACCTGTTGAAGCACCGAGGATAGGAGTTTCATTTTCACCAATTGAGGTTAACTGTGTACGGTCAATAATGAAAACATCCTGATAGAGAAGCCCTTCCTCATAAAGCTTCTTTATATAACGAAGTCCTTCTTTGTATTCGGGCTGAACAGCGGTATACTTTACCTTACCGTTATCTATGTAGTATCTTGCACCACCGTCTGAGGGAATGAATGCACTCATAAGGTATGCCTCAATACCTGCGCTTCCGTTACTAACTCCTCTGCCGCAGAAAGGAATTTCGTCAGCTTTACCATTGCCGTTGGGGTCCTTTTCCTTGAATGCCTTAAGCATCTGATAAAATTCTTCCGTTGTAGTGGGAGCTTCAAGACCGAGTTTATCAAGCCATGGCTGATATACCCACATTCCGTATGAATATCTGTTGCCGTAACCTGCAGATACTTTGGGAACACCGTACATATGACCGCCGATAGTCACATATTCTTCGGAAGAAGGCTCTTCCTCAAACATCTTTTTTATATAATATCCGTGTTCCTCAACCATATCCTTGATGTCAATTAATATGTCCTGAGCTACAAGACTCATAACCTGCTCACGTGAAAGTCCCATACCGAGAACAACATCGGGATATTCACCGCTGGCAATCATCAGATTAAATGCCTGCTGAGCATCACCGGAGGGTACTGTCCAGTTAATGTGGATATTGGTCTTTTCCTCGTACCACTTTGTAAACTCATTTGTTTCAAAATCAGAAACAAATGAACTCTTCGGTGCAAAAACATCCAGCTCAATTTTTTCCTCCACAATGGGGAATTCATTTACTCCTGACAGTTTTATGTCGGAGTATGTGCCGTTTGATTCTTTACTGCCGCATCCGCTAAACACACAGGTTAGGAGCGTCAGCGCAAGAATCAGAGATAAGATTTTGCGTTTTTTCATTTTCTTCATCCTTTCAAATAAAATTATTTTTAAATTAATTCCTACCTGATAATTACAATGGCACGAATAAGTGCATCGCCATTACGTTCAAAGACAAATATTTTGTCGCTTTCGGGAATAATGTCTTTAAGTGCCGCTGCCTCATATCTGTCCTCTTTCGAATCATAGAGATAGACAGGAGGCGTGTTATTCTGCTTTACGTTAAGAACTCTGGGATATCCTGAGTTGTCTGTGTAAAATTCAATTTTAGTGATAAGAGCTCTGTTATAAGTGTCAACCTCATCAAATTCAATTTTACCGACTCTGCCGAGAGACCTTCTGATGTTTCCAGACACATGCTCGTAATTTGCACTACCCATAATATTGGGAATTGACTGTATTATGTATGCATTTTCAAGAAAGTCGTTCTTGTTTGTTGAATAGGTAATAAGGTCGCCCACTTTCAATCTTTCAATGATTGTGTTATCATTGGTTATTTCCATGGGAATAAGTGTTTTCAGGCTTCCACCCTGCAAAACCTCAACCATTTTAACATACTCGTCAGTTTCACTGTCCAAAACATATTTTGCAGATGTAACAATACTTGCTTTGGAGCCAAATGCATCAATATCCCTTACGGATGTTGAATCCATTGTTGCAAAAGTCACAAGGAATTGTGCCTTCTTTGTGACAGGGTCGTAATCATACCCTTCAACTCTGTAACCAACCTCATTATTGGCAACTGTTATATTGATTTTTACATTAAGGTCTTCATCCGAGGCATCGTAGTTGATATTATTTTCATCATCGGCAGGAACACAGACAGCCACGGTATCTGAATTTATTGCAAACCCACTTGTCTGGTCAACTGTCGTTCCGCCAAAAACCCTGTAATAAACATCATACTGATATCTCTTTGTTATATCTCCGCCGCATTTTTCAAGAGGAGCTATTTCTTTAATTTCCCCGTCAGCGTTCAGTTTGTAGCTGATTGCCTGCATACCATCACTACCAAGGAGAGAAAGAAGCTCGCTACCCGAATACCTGCTTCCGTTACAACGAACCTTTTCTGCAAAGTTGAAATACTGAACAGAATCGTTCTGCAGAATAAGATACGGTACTGCAGAGGTGTCTGTAACATCCTCGTCATTGGTTTCAACACCTGCATCAACTTTACCGGGAAGAATTATTTTTGCCTCAACACGTGAGTGCAAGCCGTTAACCTTTCCGTATTCCATAATGTAACCGTAATTCACTTCTCCCTGCTCTGTTGCAAAAGCTATTTTACCCTGATAGTTAATGTAGAATTTGTAATTTTTTCCCAAACTTACACTTCCGAGAGATGCAGAGGGTTTGTAATTTTTCTCCTGTATGGTATACTCCTCTTCACTCATAGAGGTGATGGTACCCTCAATTATTTCATCGGAGGCAATGACTCTGTAACGTGTACGATTGGTATTTGTAAAGATGCTGACAACCTGTTCTGAGTCAAAGCTTTCAACACTTTTACCTGCCTTGTCGGTAATAATGATTTTTATATCATCATTTTCGGGGTCGACTGCAAGTGAAGTAAGCCCCCTGAACTGTGCATCGTTTGCAAAATCGATTCTCGTTCCGTCAAATGAAGTTGCAATGGCATTTTCATATTCCCATATCAAAGCAAGCTCAAAATCATTGTCGTAATCATTATCGATAAATGTAATATATCCGTCTTCAATTTCAAAGATATCTTCTGCGGGATTCATAACACGGTTGCCGTTATACACAACCCTGAAGTTGGTATCCATCGTGAGATCTTCATTTGAATTTCCGTCTTTATATGAAATCTTGTATCCGTTTTTATTTCCAAAGTCAGTTGAATCAACTTCAACTATGTTGTTGTTTACGGTAGGCTTAACTGAAAGAAGTTCATATCCCCAGTCGGTTTTACGGGCGTAAAACTCAACCTCACAGCCTACAAGGTCAAAAGCATTGGTGTTTCCTATATTATATATATAGTTTCCGCCTACTGTACGGTTATCAATTACAACCTCATCATCATACAAGTCACTGTAAGGGGCTGATGTGTAAGTAAATGAATTTGCAGAAATAACACCTTTGTGACGATAAAGCTCGTACTCTGTTTTTCCGGCAATCTGATTGCGGAGAGTATCGTCTGTCTTTTCAAGGTTTCCCCCGCCTACAGTTATTACACGGTCTACAAGAGGAACATCCAGCGTGTTATATATAAGTTTGTAAAGGTTTTCTCTTGTAAACGGGTTTACAGCTCTGACTCCGCCGAGCATTTTATTCCGGCTTGCCTGTCTGATGTATCCATCGGGCCAGCCTCCGTTTTTAAGAGCAATGTCACCATAACCGGTAATCAGGATAAGCACCTTTAACGCCTGCTCATAGGTTACATAATCATTAGGTGCAAATTTCGTTTCAGAATATCCGTTCATAATGCCGATTGATGTCAGAACGGAAATGTCACCTGCATATTTATAATCTCCCGGGACATCCCAATAAGGGGTCTGGGCAAATTCTGATGCGGAGTTATGTATGCACATAAGCCTTGTTACAATAGATGCAAATTCCCCTCTTGTAACAGGTGTGCCCAGATCGTGTTGGGTATCGGCATCTATGATACCGTAGCCTGCAAGAGTATAAAGAACATTGTTATCATTGGGTGCTGCCTGCGAAATGCAAGGTGCTGCAAAAAGCATCATACAAATCAAAAGCACAGACAGTATTTTTTTCATCTCTTCCCCTCCGTTTCTTTCAGGTATAAAAGCATCATCCCTTAACACTTCCTACCATGAGACCTTTTGTAAAATACTTTTGTGTTAATGTATACAGGAGTGCCATAGGAATACTTGCAACAACAACGAGTGCATATTTTAACACTTCATTTAAGGACTGAAGCTGTGCATCGGCAGTTGCGTTTTCACTTACTGCCAGGTCTTCCATCTGACTCATAAGAAGAATGTCACGGAGAACAACCTGAAGAGGTTTCAAACCTGCATCCTGCAAGTACATATAAGCATTGAAGAATGAGTTCCAATGTCCTACTGCATAATATAAAGTTACAACTGCCAAGGTAGGACGGGCAACAGGTATTGCAATCTTTAACAGATATTTAAAATCATTACATCCGTCAAGCCTTGCCGATTCAAAAAGTGATTCCGGAATTCCGTTCTGGAAATAGGTCCTTACAAGAATCATATTCCACGCGGAAAGTGCACCGGGAATAAGCATCGCCAACCTTGTATTCATTATTCCCAAATCCTTCACAAGCAGATATGAAGGAATGATACCGCCAGAGAAAAGCATTGTGAATGCAAACATCAAATTAATAATATTTCTGGGGCGGAAATCCTTTCTCGAAAGAGGATATGCCGCAAGAACGGTCATCACCATATTAATGGATGTACCCACTACTGTATAGAAGACAGAGTTACCTAAACCTGTTAAAATCATCTTGTTATTCAGTACTACTTTATATGCATCAACATTTATATCCACCGGCAAAAGCCATACCTTGCCGCTCAGAAGAGCATTCGGGCCTGATAAGGATGATGAAATAGTGATTATTACCGGATATGCAGTCACGATAAAAAGAAGTCCGAGGATAATAATATTTACAAAGTTAAAAATTTTATCCGCTCTGCATTCCTTTATAGTATTGTTAATTTTTTCTGTTTTTTTCATAGATATCACCCCTCTTTTACCACAAGCCGCTGCCAGACACTTTGTTTGCAATCTTATTCGAAACAACAACGAGTGTCATATTCACAAGCCCTGCCATCAAACCAATTGCTGTACCATATGAATAGTTGGGAATCATACCTGCTGTACCCATTTTATACTCATATGTAGAAAGGACTTCCGAAACATGCAGATTAACTGTATTCTGCATCATATATGTTTTATCAAATCCTACGCTAAGTATTGAGCCAAGCTTCAGAACAATCATAACAGCAATTGTAGGACGAATTGTTGTAAGGTCTATATGCCATATTCTGCGAAGCTTGTTAGCCCCATCTATTATAGCCGCTTCGTGAATCTGCGGGTCAACACTTGAAAGGGCAGATATGTAAAGAATAGAACCCCAACCAGTATTCTGCCATACACCCGACCAAACATACAGAGAGCGGAAGAATTTGGCATCACCGAGGAAATTTACCTTTGTTCCGAAAATAAGTTCAATAAAATTGTTTACCACGCCGACTCTGTTATCAAGAATAAGATTCATCAGGCTGACAACTATTACAGTTGAAAGGAAATGCGGAAGAAATGTCGCCATCTGTACAGTTTTTCTGTAAAATTTGTTTTTGGTATAGTCAAAAGCTATTGCCAGTATAATCGGGAAAGGAATATTTACAAGAATCGTATAACTACTGATGAGGAAGGTATTTTTCACGATTGAAAACCATTGGGGATTACCGAAAAATCGTATAAAGTGCCTGAGTCCAACCCAATCACTCCCCCATATTCCCTTTGTAGGCAGATACTTACGAAATGCAATCTGCAATCCCAGCATGGGATAGTAGCTGAATACCAGCATATATATAACAGGCAATAAAACCATCACATATAACTGCCAGTTTTGTTGGAACTCCACTTTCCAAGTTTTCTTCTTCTGAATCGGTAACTTGGAAGCTGTTTTTTCTCTTTGTTTCATTTTTTTGAACCTCCTTGGAACTTTTCAAATGTTTTCACTTAATAACAATATCGCTGATATATATTCTATCCCCATATATAAATATTAACATTACTGGGGTTTCCATTCAACCAGCAAATTTTAACAAAAACGTGCAGATTTTAAGAATTGGCACTTATTCTTCCTTTTCTATTAACTGCTTTAAAACTCTGAAAATCTTTTTGGCCATCATATATGAGCCAAGGTCATTGGGATGGACTGCATCTGCAGAACATTCTCCCCTGATATGGTCTGGATAAATCTGTTGACCATTTACAAAATATATATTGCTATCTCCGTTCTCAACAGCATACTTATATGTTGCCTCCACAACTTTCATTCTGTCATACATAACCTGACCCTTATAAATTTCATTGGGACTGCTTATAAATATAATTGGTGTTTCAGGATTTTCTTTACGCAGGTTTTTGTAAAAAGTCAGATGATTTTTTCCGAGAGCCTCTGCATCTGCTTCATTGTGGTCATATTCACATACAATGACTGCTTTTTCAAGAGAACCTATGTACTCTGCTATCAGTTTTTCTCCACGGCACACACCGCTGAATCCAAGATTTATAATGTCGGTATCGAGCATTCTCGACAGCATTAAAGGGTAAATGTTTCCCGGTCTTGATACGCAAAAGCCCTGAGTTATCGAAGAGCCGTAAAACACTACAGGGGTATTATGAGAGTATTCTCTACTCTCTGAAACCGAAGCCTCCTTGTCAAGGGCAACTATCACATTGTCCACAACCGAAAAGTATGGAAAACAGAGCATTATATCCTTATTCTGGCAATTGCCTATTGAAACAATCTGTTCATAGTGATCCTCCATATCCGGTTGAGGTCTGAGAGATGTAAAGTATTTTTCATTTACATACACATCAAAACCCTTTGAGGATAATGCGGATTGTGTTACTGCCTGAGAACATAATTTATATGACACTTTAACGCCTATTCGTTTTGAGTTTGTAGAGAATCTGCATCTTATGCCTGCACTTCGCGCGGCACTGTCGGCAACACCCGGAGAAACACTTGCGGCAATATTTTCAGGCATTCTTGCATAAATATTATCTGCCTGAGGAGAGTTGCCGTAAATTTTAAACGGGGATTCCGTTATGTTATAAAAGCAAAAGCTATCATCAAAAACTGCTTTATCCGTTACAAGATTTTTATCAAATATCTTATCCATAAAATATCACTCCTTTCCTGATTGACTAAATATAACATAGCATTACATTAAAAGCTTTTCAACCGACAGAATTGAAGATTAACATTCAAATTTTAACATTATTCCCGTACAATCCGAATATTTTCACAGAATCAAAAGACCACCGTTTCAAAACCATTGAGACAGCGGTCTTTAGTGTACAAATTTTATATTAGTTACATTCAGCTGTAAGAGGACCTGCAAGCTCTTTCAGGTAGAAAAGCTTACCGGGAAGTGTGGGGATAAACGAAGAAGTAATATTCATATCAGGTCCGTAATGAAGAGTTGTAAGGAAGCTCATTCCTTGCCAGCTCATACCTCTTCCAAGCCAGCCATCACATCCTCCGATTATTGTATCTGCCTGCAGGAACAGACCTGGGCCAATTGTGTTTGCGCTGCAGGGAACAAGGGTTGTACGGCTCTTAAAGCTTGTAATAGCATTCTGCTCAATTGTAAGGGGATGAAGCTTTGCACCGGTACGGTAGCAGGCATTTTTCCATTCTTCAACAGAAGCAAATTCTTCAGCAAAGTGGGGTTCCCAGAAAGCAATATGACAAGCTCTTCCTATGCCAAATACTAAAACAAGCTTTGCACCCTCTTTTTTGAGTGCGCTTATTTTTTCAGGATATGTAGGAAGGTTTTGCTTAGTTGCAAAATTACGCTGAGATTCAGGAACAGTGTTTTCTCCAAGCTTATTGAAGAAAGCCTCCTTCATACTGTATTCAAAGGATGCAGGATTACTGCTGTCAAGTGTATTACCTTCACTGTCTGCCCATTCATCCATATTAAAGGTATATACGTGGTCACACTTAACATTCCATTCATTTATAAAGTATGCCGCCCATTTGTACATACCCATAGGACCTACTGGAAGAATCATTGCAAGCTTTTCTCCCCTGTCACGGGCTTCCTTTATTTCGAGAGCAATCTCGTGTCCCATAAGTGTATCAAATTCGTAGATATTTTCACACTCTACGGGATTGAAATCCTTGTGCCAGAAATCCTCACGCTGTACACCCTTTTCACAACATTCATCAATTTTTTTCATATCCCAACCCTTGGGGTAAAAGTTTTCCAAAAGACTTCCTTTGATTGTGCTTAAAAAATCCATTTTAAATCCTCCTTATAAATTATGCTTTATTACTGCTGCAGAAAAGCTGCATTTTTCCTTTTACAACCTCTTTTACAGCATTTTTACCTTCATCAAACAGAATCTCATAGTTCGCACTGGCAAGATGTGTGCAGTACCTATTACAACGGAAAGAGCATCAATATCGACACGTTCTATAAAGTCGTTTACCTGGTCTACTCTTGTGTACATTTC
>JAZUPX010000125.1:0-3450 GCA_045605405.1 Clostridia bacterium | reverse complement strand
ATCCCTCCTCAAGCTGTGTTATGAAAATATTATAGCAGTTGGCGCGGCAGATGGCAAGGGGAAGGGGTAAGAGACGGGGATTTCAAATTGGAATTTGATTAAATGCCTTTGATTGGAAAAAACATATAGTTTTTTCCGTTTGCTGGACAAATAAAGTCATGGACAGCTCCAACCAATGCAATATTGTTTGCATCCATGTAGCTTAATACTTCTGCAAAAGTATTTTCATTTTCGGTTTCTACGCAGATATATTCAAATGCCGGCACTATCCATTTTGTCCATCCCTGTGGTGTCTCAGCATCATCAACACATTCAACACCGGCAAGGTATAGCCCTTTGCTGAAGTTATCTTCCCATGGCTTGTATGTATGGGAAAAATCGGACATTGCACCCCAAATACCAACTAAATTTCCATTTTCATCTTTCTTGGCTAATGACTGGACTTCATTGAAATGCGAATTTGCATCCTCCCATAATTTTTGAATAAAACCTTGACCATCCAAAGTTGAACCTTCTTTGCCTATTACAACAAATTTATCTTTTATACGCTTTTCTATCTTCATACTAAACCTCCGAATTTTCATTATTAACCCCATTATACCACACGCCACCGCAAAAAACAATACAAAAAAGCAAACCCGAAAAAGATTTTGTTTCTTCTTCGGGTTGTGTTTATCTCTGCACAAGAGCCGTGTATTCCGTCACAATTTACACTCTTGTAGATATTACCATTCTTGCAAACTCTGAGTCTTGCCACAATTTAAAATCAAGCACTTATTTTTTGAGCATTGCGACAATCCATTCAGGGTTGGGGGCTTTGAGGGTCTTATCCCTTGCCATATCTTCCATAACGCCCTGAACGGCAGCCCAGAAGCAAGCTGAAAGCTGTTTCGGATCACCTTCTCTGAAAGTGCCTGCTTTCTGACCTGCCTCTATTATTTTAGCGGAGTTTTCAATCTGATTTACAGAAAGTGCTGTCTGCCGTGCCTCTTCGGGCATACCCGGCCGCCTTGCCTGTCCCATAAGGACAAACATATCGAAAACCCACGGCTGTTCATCGGCGTATGAGAACAGCCTTTTTAAAAATTCCGTAAAGAATATTTCAGGCGGAACATCTGCCATTTTATCAGGTGCTTTTGTTGCCGCCGCACCCATTTTCACAAGCTCCAGCAGCAGTTCCTCCTTTGATTCAAAATAATGGAACATAAGCCCCGTGCTCATGGAAACCGCTTCAGCTATATCGGATATTTTGGTTTCGTGAAAACCTTTTTCTACAAATAAATGCAGTGCTGTCATAAGAATTGCCTTGCGGCGTTCTTCTTTCTGTTCTTTACGAGTCATAATTTCACCTTAAATTTCTGTATTTCTTTTCTGCTTTTTTAGTATTCTCTGTATCGCAAACTTTCCGCTTGCAACCGCAACGGGAAGTCCGCCGGGAGAATTTGTCCACTGACCTGCAACATAAAGATTTCTGATTCCTTTAAGCTGACCCTTCATTTTAATCTGCTTTCCTGCAGGTGTTGTAACAAAGCTCATGTAACTGCCGTGATATGCACCGCAGTATCTTTCATAGGTTACGGGAGTCCATGCGTCAAGGAATTCAAGAGAGCCGCTCATTTCGGGGAATGCCTTTTCGATGCGCTTTGCAACTTCCGATACAAGTGCGTCCTTTGTCTTTTCGTATTCTTCCTTTGAAAGACCTTTCCAGAAATCAAAATCCTCATCGGACTGGGTAATGCAGGTCTGGATTACCATTTTATCGCCCTTAATATAGATATCATCATAATTATACAGCTTTACATACATTCTGTCAAATATTCTGCTGCCGATTTTTACAGGCTCAACCTCTGCGAAGGTTGTTTCACCCGCAGCGTCAGTTCTGTTTACCGCAAAAGCAACCTGAAAGCCACTTGTTGCAGGGTACGCCTTAGGATTGTCATAGGCCTCCTTTAATTCCTTCGGCATATATTTGTTCGGTAGAAGCTTGTTGAAAAGAATGTAGGTATCAACCGTCGGAATTACATAATCAGCTGAAATGAATGTGCCGTCTGAAAGCTTTATGCCTGTTGCATTTTTCTTTTCAACAACGATAGCGTCTGTGCTTTTGCCGTAAAAAATCTTACCGCCCAGCTCCTTGAATTTCTTTTCCATACGGAGGGAAAGCTGAAGTGAGCCGCCCATAGGAATTTTACCGTTTCCGTCTGCCATGGTCGCATAAGAAACTAAAAAGGAATATGTGCAGTAGGATTTCGGCAGATAGTCGCACATAAGACGCTGAAGAAGCGGGTGCCTGAAACGCTTGCTGTATTCTTCAAGGGACAGTTTGCCGAATTCTTTCATAACCTTGGGGAAATCCATCATTGTTGAGCCCATTGAAATGTAGTCCTCCATTCCCCACATTTCCATAGGCTTCTTTGCTGGGAAAAGACACTGCTTTGAATATTCCACGTACTGAATGAATTTTTCTATTTCAACCTTATCCTCGGGCGATAATGCGACGAGCTCTTTCTTTGTTCTTTCAAGGTCATTCCAGAGGGTTGCACTCTGTCCGTTATATGTAGATGTGTAGAAAGAATCAATATCCGCATATTCTGTATCGTCCGATAACGCACCTACCGTCTTCCACACATCGTAAAGCTCTGTACCCTTTCTTGTGCCTGTAAGCCAGTGAATACAGTTGTCTATGTGATAGCCTTTTCTGTTCCAGCCGATGCACTCTCCGCCCGGGATTGCATTCTTCTCATATATTTCAGCCTCAAAGCCTGCAATTAGGGCATATATGCCTGCCGAAAGACCTGCAATTCCTCCGCCTATGATTACTACCTTTTCTGTTGTGCTGTTCATAATAATTCCTCCGTAAATTCATTTTATTGAATTTATATTCAATGAATGTAAATTCAATATATCACAACTTTTTATATTTGTCAATAGGCTTTTAAAAATTTTTCATAGCGTTTTTATCGGACAGCAACTGCCTCTGTGCTGAACAGTGGGAGGATTTAACCTCTAAATTGCGGATAAGCTGATGTGAATAAGAAACAAAACGACCTCCTCATTCCGAAAGGTGCACCGCCCCATTTTGCGCGGACAGCACAAAAGCCACCTCTAAGGCTGGTAGTCATAGAGAAGTTTTCAACCCAAATAATTTAAGACAATCAGCGGCTATGTAAAAACAAACAGAGCAACATCGTTTAATTACGGTGTTGCTCTTGTTTTTATTGTAATTTCAATTTTAATGCAAGTATCTGCTCCTCAATCCTTTTTATAACATCAACAAAAAACTCATCACTTTCACCCGTCGGGTCAGGAAGTCCCCAGTTATCGTCAAAATCTCTGCCGATATAAGGACAACCCACATCACACCCCATTGAAATAAAAATGTCGGGCGACGGGATTTTATCAAAGGTTTTGCTGTACTGCGTAAGCTCCATATCAATGCCATAAAGCTGT
>JAZUPX010000124.1:0-4802 GCA_045605405.1 Clostridia bacterium | reverse complement strand
ATAATCTTATGGAGGGATTTCTATGAAGCTGTTGAAAAAGTGCGTGCCCGTATTAGTCCTCATAATTCTGTGCGTTTTGTCGGTACAAGCATCTGCAAAAGAGGAAATGAGAAACTCTCTTACAGTAAAATTTACTGTCGGAGATATTCCCACAATTACAGAGCAGGATGTAACCTTTACCCTCCATGATGAAACGGGAATTATTTGTTTTGATACGGTTTCTCACGGACTAAAACGCGGACAGACCGAATTTGAAATAAATTTCCGCTTGCCCTACTATCCGTCAGGCACCAAGTTTCTGCTTGTGGCGGATGACGGTGTGAAAGGTATGGTATACAACGAAACTTATAGTATGAGTCATATGATAGACACACAGGAGGAAGAAGTCAGTATTGGACTGGACTGCTATTGGGAAAAAGAGGTAACCATTAAAATAAAGGGTAAGCCACAGTCCGAATACAAACATATCATAAAAGATGATGATATATACGTTACCACCGACCTTCTCGATGCACTTTCAATAGAATACGAGCCTCATTTTAATGCGGATAAGCCTTATTTTAAGCTTTATACCGACAATTATCATCAGATGACATTTTATCTGAATGATATTTATGCTATTATAGGAAATGACCCTCAGAATCTTGCATTTCCCGTGTTTGTCGTTGATTCAATGCCCTACGTTCCTCTTTCAAAAGTTGCAGTTTATTTTGCCTGCAACTATAAAATAGAAAACAAGCTGTATTCAGCGGAAGTGAGTCTTACAAAGTCGGTGTATTCCGATGATTATGTAAAGGAAGCTTTTGTGAACGAAAAGAACGTGGAAAGCAAAACGGAATATATGATTTGGGTATCAAAAAAGGATTTTACGGTTAATGTCTTTAAGGGAAGTGAAAATGGCTGGAGTCTTCTCCACACATTCCCCTGCTCGATAGGAGCACCGAAAACTCCTACCATAGAGGGGCAGTTTGAATATTTTCAGTGGCAACCCAGATGGACTTATCCCGACCATTATTGCGGTCCAATAATGCGATTTTACCGCGGATATGCGTTTCATTCCTACCTGATAAGATATAACGGAAAGCCATACGACGGCAGACTGGGAATGAAAATTTCCCACGGATGCGTGCGTATGCATCCTGATGATATAGGCTGGATGTCTGAAAACATCCCTCTTTACACAAAGGTATATATTACCCCCTAAACAACAAAAAACGGGAGTGTAAAAACCAACACTCCCTCATATACGCGCCTGTAGCTCAGTTGGATAGAGTGTCAGACTCCGACTCTGAAGGTCGTGCGTTCGAATCGCATCAGGCGTACCAGAAAACAGAACGATTTAGATTTCCCACTAAATCGTTCTGTTTTTTTGCTTTTTTAACCTTCTTTTAACCTTGCAATTTTATAATAAATTTAAAATCAGGAAAGTTATCTTGTCTTTTTACGGTATCAGGAGGTGATAACAGGTGAAATTCAGGCACGAATATAAACATCAAATAAATATTGCTGATATTTACGGACTCAGGACAAGACTTTCGGCTATTGCAAAGCACGATTCGCACGCAGGCGAGGATGGAACATATTTTATCAGGAGTCTGTATTTTGATAACTATATGGATAAAGCTCTGCGGGAAAAGATTGATGGAGTAAACATGCGGGAAAAGTTTCGTATCAGGTATTACGGAACAGATACATCCTTTATCCGACTTGAAAAGAAAAGTAAGATAAACGGTTTGTGTAATAAAGTAAGCTGCAGAGTTACCGCAGAAGAATGTCAAAAAATTATTGACGGAAATATTGAATTTATGAAAAACAGTGAATCAGAGCTTATGCGTGAGCTATATTCAAAAATGAAATATCAGCTTCTCCGCCCGAAATGTATTGTCGCATATACCCGTGAATGTTTTGTATATCCACCCGGTAATGTCAGGGTAACTCTTGATATGAATATTTGCGGCAGTAACAATGTAAAGGAATTTTTAAATCCCGATTTGCCCTTTTTACAGACTTATCACGACTCAATTTTAGAGGTGAAATGGGACGAATACCTTCCTGAGATTATCAGGGACTGTGTTCAGGTTAAATCAAGAAGAAGTGCCGCCTTCTCAAAATATGCGGCAATAAGAATATAAATTAACGTAATGAAAGGAAGTAAAAATTATGACTTTTTCGGATGTGTTTAAATCAAGCTTTTTGTCAAACATCAACTCTTTTTCAACACTTGATGTTCTTTTGGCACTGGGACTCTCATTTGTTTTAGGACTTTTTATCTTTTTAATCTATAAAAAGACCTATCAGGGTGTTATGTATTCCGATTCTTTCGGTGTATCACTTATTGCAATGTCAATGATTACAAGCCTTGTTATTATCGCAGTAACATCGAATGTTGTGTTGTCACTTGGTATGGTCGGTGCTCTTTCTATCGTTCGTTTCAGAACGGCAATTAAAGAGCCTATGGATATAGCCTTTCTATTCTGGGCAATAGCAGTTGGCATTGTACTCGGTGCAGGACTTCTTCCGCTTGCAATTATCGGTTCGGTTATTATTGGAATCATTATTGTAATTTTCTCAACAAGAAAGATTGGTGATACTCCGTATATCCTTGTTGTAAATTGCAAAAACGAAGAAATTGAAAACACGGCAAATACACTTATTAAAGAAGAGGCAAAGAAAAGTCTTTTAAAATCAAAATCAGTAAACAAATTAGGAATTGAGCTTACTTATGAAATACGTATCAAAGACGATAATACAGGCTTTGTAAATAAAATTTCTGCGGTTGATGGCGTAACAAATGCAGTTTTAGTTTCCTATAACGGCGTGTATATGTCGTAAGAAAGGAGACTTAAAATGCTGAAGAAAGTGATTCCGATAGTTATTTCGCTATGCCTGATATTCAGTATAAGCGTAATGGCTGAAAACACAAGGGCACTCAATGCCCCAACTATGCCCCAAGTATCCGAGAAGATGCCTGAAGGTATGGGTAGCTTTCCGGGTAACATCCAAAACCCAAATCAGAACACAAAAACAGAGCAAGAAATAGGTTTTTGGGGCTTTGTAAAAACATATTCAACTCCAATTACATCAGTGATTCTTTTGGCGTTGGCGTTTATCTTTGTTATTTTCTACAGAAGAAAAAACTATTAATGACAATGCTATTATTAAATCCAAGGTAAAGGAGGGCGAATATGCTATCAAGTAAATATATTTCAAAAATAACGATTACACTTATCTCTGTTACATTGATTTTGTGTGTACTTGCAATGACATTTTACGACAAACTTTTGCCCGTTGTAAATACTACGGGTTACAGTATGGAATATCAGGAGAAGCTCTTTGATACCGATAGCGTCCTTGAAATTAACATAGTTATGGATAATGATAAGTGGGATGAAATGCTCCAAAATGCACAGAAGGAAGAGTATTACGAATGCGATATTGCAATAAACGGCACTACATTTAAGCAGGTTGGAATAAGACCAAAAGGCAATACAAGTCTTTCTTCTATCGCAAGAGATCCCGATAATAACAGATATAGTTTCAAACTTGAATTTGACCAATTCGTGGATGGGCAGACTTGCTTTGGGTTAGATAAATTGATTCTTAATAACAGTTATGCAGATACTACTAATATGAAAGAAGCAATCATTTATGATATGTTTCAATATTTGGATGCAGATGCTTCCCTCTACAACTATGCAAAGATTTCTGTGAACAATGAATATTGGGGTGTGTATCTTGCACTTGAAGCTGTTGAGGATAGTTTTATGCTTCGTAATTTCGGTATGAAAAAGGGATATTTATATAAGCCCGACAGTATGAATCATAACGATAATAAAAACAATGTTGAAGGCTTTGAGGGCGCTATGCCAATGCCTCCTGACTTTGAAAATAATGCTCAAAGTGAAGAAAGGCAGACCGAAAGAAGAGTTTTTCCAAAAGGTGATTTCGGTGGTGGCAGAGTAGGTCGTGGCGGTGGCAATCTGAATTACACAGATGATGATTTGGACAGTTATCAGACGATATGGGATGGAGAGGTTACTGACAGCACAAAGGCTGACCACAGGAGAGTTGTTGAGGCTCTTAAAAATGTTCACGGCAAAACCAATATAGAAAAATATATTGATGTTGAGCAGGTGCTGAAATATATGGCAGTTCATAATTTTTCCGTTAATGATGACAGTCTAAGCGGTAATATGGCACACAATTATTATTTGTACGAAGCAAACGGACAAATCAGTATTCTGCCGTGGGATTATAACCTTGCCTTTGGCGGAATGCACCGAGGAGACGGAACAACTGTTATCAACGAGCCTATTGACGATCTGTGGCAAGGGACAAGGCTTTTCGACTTTGTTTTAGAAAACGAAGAATACAAAGCTCGTTATCACGAGTATTATAATAAACTTGTGAATGAATATCTGTATGGTGGCAAATTTGAAGAAACATACAACAGAATTATAGAGCAGATAGACGAGCTTGTGAAGACTGATCCCAACAGTATGTACACTTATGAGGAATACACAAAAGGTGTTGAAGTGTTATATAATGCAGTAATGCTCCGTGCTGAAAGTGTTAAAGGTCAGTTAGACGGCTTGATTTCATCAACATCGGAAAGTCAGAGGACAGATTCTTCAAAACTTGTTGATGCATCACATTTGAATCTTACTGATTTAGGACAGTTTATGAGGGGTGGATTTGGAAAAAAGCAAAAATAATGTAAATATCAGGCGGCTTTACTTTTAAGTGAAGTCGTCAATTTACATTTTTCAAAAAATGTTGTATAATACAAGTAGGCAGGTGAA
>JAZUPX010000123.1:0-7360 GCA_045605405.1 Clostridia bacterium | reverse complement strand
AAGCTCTTCATCAAGCAAAAACCCCGTATAACACCAGATGTTTTTTTGGGGGTACAGCTCTCTGAATTTTTTTGTTAGTGAAATAAGCCCTGCCCTGTTTTCCTTTTCAAAAGGCTCTCCGCCAAGAAGTGACAGACCCGTAATGTGTGCGGGTTTGCAGGCATCCAAAATTTCTTTCTCAATTTCCTCGGTCATAGGGTTTCCGTAGTTAAAGTCCCATGCTTCCTTATTGAAACAGTTTTTGCAGTGGTGTCTGCATCCGCTGACAAAAAGGGAAACTCTTACCCCAGGGCCATTGGCAATATCAAATTTTTTAATAGTAGCATAATTCATTTAATTCATCTTCCTAGCACGAGAATATTAAAATGTCCACACCGCAAAAAGGCAAAGAATATATAATACAATAGTGCGAAAACCTAAAAATTCTTTTTGGGTTGTAAAATCTCACTTTGTTCGATTTTCCTTTTTAAACAAGCCTTTTTGCTACGAACAAACTTCACCTCTCGCTGTATACACATACAGCTTCGGGTAACCCACGGCAAGCCGTGGTTCAGTTTGTCCGTTCTGAATCATTTTTCTATTCACTAAATACAGGAGCAGTAAAAGAACTTTTACTGCTCCTTGTTTTCTTATAAGTGGAGAACCCTCTCTTTTATTTCCTGTGTTCTTCCCTGATTCCAGAACTGTGTTCCGATATATCCGCAGGTACGACGAGCTACATTAAGCTTGGACTGGTCGGTGTTACCGCAGTTGGGGCACTGCCATACAAGTTTTCCGTGTTCATCCTCGTGAACTTCAATCTCTCCGTCAAATCCGCAATCCTGACAATAGTCGCTCTTTGTATTAAGCTCTGCATACATAATATTGTCATAAATAAAACGCATTACGGAAAGTACAGCTTCGAGGTTATTCTGCATATTGGGAACTTCCACATAGCTGATTGCACCGCCGGGAGAAAGTGCCTGGAATTTCGCTTCAAGAGCAAGCTTATCAAATGCATCAATATCCTCGGTTACGTGTACATGGTAGCTGTTTGTAATATAGTTTTTGTCAGTTACACCCTTGATTATACCGAATCTCTTCTGGAGACTCTTTGCAAATTTGTAGGTTGTGCTTTCAAGAGGTGTACCGTAAAGTGAATAGTCAATCTTTTCTTCCGCTTTCCACTTAGCGGTATATTCGTTAAGTTTCTGCATAATCTCAAGACCGAGTTTTTCACCTGCAGGCTCGGTAAGTTTCTTACCGCTCAAGCTGTATACACATTCCCAAAGGCCTGCATAGCCAAGAGAAATTGTGGAATAACCACCGTGAAGATACTTGTCAATCTTCTCACCCTTTTCAAGACGGAGAAGTGCACCGTGCTGCCAGAGGATTGGAGCCGCATCGGAAAGTGTTCCTGTAAGTCTTTCGTGACGTGCCTGAAGCGCTCTGTGGCAAAGCTCCATTCTCTCGTCGAAAATCTTCCAGAACTTCTCCATATCTCCACCTGCAGAAAGACCGATATCAACAAGGTTAACAGTTACAACGCCCTGATTGAATCTGCCGTAATACTTGGGCTTGCCGTCCTCATCAACAAAAGGTGTGAGGAAGCTTCTGCAACCCATACAGGTGTAGCAATGACCGTCACCGTTTTTGTCAACCTTGTTCTGAAGCATAATCTTCTCGGAAATATAGTCAGGTACCATACGCTTTGCAGTACATTTTGCCGCAAGCTCTGTAAGGTAGTAGTATTTGCTGTCCTCGTGGATGTTATCCTCTTCAAGAACATAAATAAGCTTGGGGAATGCAGGTGTAATCCAGATACCCTTTTCATTCTTGACACCTCTGTATCTCTGGCGGAGGGTTTCTTCAATAATGAGGGCAAGGTCTTTCTTCTCCTGCTCATTCTTAGCTTCGTTAAGGTACATAAATACGGTAACAAAAGGCGCCTGACCGTTGGTTGTCATAAGGGTTACAACCTGATACTGAATCATCTGTACGCCGTTTTTAACCTCTTCACGAAGTCTTTTTTCGGTGATTTCAGAAATTTTCTCATCGGAAACTTTTTCGTCAAGAAGAGCCATTTCCTCTTCTACCTGCTTGCGTATTTTCTTACGGCTGATATCAACAAAGGGAGCGAGATGAGTAAGAGAAATACTCTGTCCGCCGTACTGACAGGAAGCAACCTGTGCAATAATTTGTGTAGAGATGTTGCAGGCAGTAGAGAAGCTGTGAGGCTTTTCAATCATTGTACCGCTGATAACTGTACCGTTTTGAAGCATATCCTCCAAATTTACAAGGTCACAGTTATGCATATGCTGTGCAAAGTAGTCAGCATCGTGGAAATGGATAAGTCCCTGATCGTGTGCAGAAACAATTTCGGGAGGAAGAAGAATTCTCTTTGTAATATCCTTGCTAACCTCACCTGCCATATAGTCACGCTGAACGCTGTTTACGGTAGGATTCTTATTTGAGTTCTCCTGCTTAACTTCTTCGTTATTGCACTCAATAAGGCTCATAATCTGTTCGTCTGTTGTGTTGGACTTACGAACAAGAGCTCTGTTATAACGGTATGTAATGTATCTGCGTGCTACATCAAATGCACGCTGATTCATAATCTGGTCCTCTACCATATCCTGAATTTCTTCCACGCTTAAGGACCTGTTGATATTTGCTGCCGCACTTTCAACATCTTCCGCAATACGCTTAATCTGAATCGGAGTCATACGGCTGCTGGGTACTACGCTTTCGTTTGCTTTTGTGATTGCGACTATAATTTTCTCGGGGTCGAAAGTTACTTCGGCACCGCTTCTTTTTATAATCTTCATCTCTTTCCCTCCATAAATTTATCTTTCAAAAATCGTGTACTATCATTATAACAACATCTTGTTGCTTTGTCAATATAAAATAACTATATATTGGGTATTTTTAATCTTTTTGTAATATTACCCAATAATGGCTATATATAGGGGTTTGTGGGGGTTTTTGGCACAATTTGTCCAAGAAAAAAACACAATTTATAGAAAAATCAGCAGTTTTTTTGCTGTTTTTTCACTACATATTGTTGATTTTTCCATATTAACACATTTTTTTATCAATATGCAAAGAAAATTATTTACTATTGCCATCTTTTATAGTATAATATAGGTAAGAAAAGCAAAGCTTTTCTTACACATCATTTTAAGGAGGGGCACATATGAAAACTAACATTTATGTAAGAAAGATTGAACTCGGCAAGGAAAAGAAAGAAACACTCATTAAAAAGATAGACAAGCTGGGCAAATTCTTTGACGATGAAGCTCAGGCTGATATTGTGGTTAGTGAGCAGAAGGATAAAATGATTGTCGAAGTTACCATCCGTACGGCAGATATGATTTACCGCGCTGAAGAACGTGATGTGGAAGTTTACAATGCTGCCGATGATGTTGTTGACGCTATTACAAAGCAGATTCGCAAGAACAAAACACGCCTTGCGAAAAAGCTTCGCGAGGGCGTTTCCAAGGAAGTGGATTTCTTTGATGAAATTCCTCAGGATGATGTTGAAATCAAGATTGTGAAGACCAAAACCCACCACGTTAAACCAATGAGTGCTGAAGAAGCAGTTTTGCAGATGAATCTGCTCGGACACAATTTCTTCATTTTCCGCAACGCACAAACTAATACAACAGATATAGTTTACCGCCGTAAAGACGGTAACTACGGACTTATTGAGACAGACTGATGTTAAATATTAAGGAAGCAATTATTGTCGAGGGAAAATACGACAAAATGCGGCTTGAAAGAGTTTGCTCATCCCCCATCTTTACAACCGAGGGATTTCGGATTTTTAAAGATAAGGAAAAGAGGGAGTTTTTAAAGGCACTCGCAAGGACACGCGGACTCCTTATTCTGACCGATTCCGATCGTGCAGGCTTTATGATACGAAATCATATCAAGGGCTTTGTCACTGAGGGTGAGATAAAACAAGCGTATATCCCCGAAATATTCGGTAAGGAAAAAAGAAAGTCTGCCCCGTCAAAAGAAGGCAAGCTTGGAGTTGAGGGTATTGATGAAAAGCTCCTTTCGGAGGTTTTGTCAAAGTATACCTCATCTTTGGATACAACTGAAAAAATAACAAAAAATGATTTGTACGACAGCGGATTATACGGCGGCACAGACAGTGCCGCCGCCCGTATGTCCTTGTGCAGAAAGTTATCAATACCCGAAAAAATTTCCGTCAACGGGTTAATTGATGCCCTTAATGCACTAATTACGAAAGAAAAATTTTTAGAACTTACAGGCAAGTGATATTATGCACGACAATGTTACACCCGAACTTCATAAAAATCACAGAGCGAGAGTCAAGGAAAGATTCTTAAAAGAGGGACTTTCCTCTTTTGCCGACCACGAGGTTTTGGAGTTACTCCTTTTTTATGCTATTCCGCAGGGCGACCTAAATCCTCTTGCTCACAAGCTTATTGACCAATTCAAAACGCCCTCTGCTGTATTTAATGCAACATTTGAGGAGCTTTGCAATGTGGAGGGAATCGGTGAGCACACAGCTATTTTAATTAAAATGATTCCAGAGCTTTCAAGGTATCATAATTCTCTTTCATTAAGGGATAAGAAATTACTTTCCACAAGCTATGATGCAGGTGAATATGTCTGCAAGATGATAGGTTCAGAAAAGAAAGAGGTATTCTCAATAATCTGCCTTAATTCTAAAAGAGAGATTTTGGCTTTCGAAATTCTGGAGGAGGGCACGGTATCGCAAGCCAATGTGCATCCCCGTAAAGTTATAGAATGTGTTATCAAGCACAACGCTTCTGCAGTTATTCTGGCGCACAACCATCCGTCTGCAGGTGCGTATGCCTCGGAGGATGACAGAGTTATCACAAAAAAACTCTGTGACATTCTTGAGGGTATGGATGTACATGTTATTGACCATATTATTGCTGTATCGCCTGAAAAATTTGTGAGTATGGCTAATAGTGGTCTTATGACAAACTGACAATAAAAACAAAATTTGAAAGGATGATATATTATGACACTCGGGCAGTTACAAAAAGATATGATTGTTGCTATGAAAGCACAGAATAAGGTGCGAAAGAATGTTATCTCCAACCTTATTGCCGCTGTTAAGAAATACGGCATTGACAACGGTGTGAGAAATGACATTACAGAGGAAATGACAGATTCCGTTATTCTTAAGGAGCTTAAAAGCGCAAAGGAACAGCTTGACACTTGCCCTGCAGAAAGAACGGAGCTTATTGCAGAGTACACCACCAACTACGAAATTATCAAGGAATATGCTCCCAAGCTTATGAGCGAGGATGAGATAAAGGCACTCCTTACAGAAAAGTTTACTGATGTTATTGCTACAAAGAACAAGGGTATGATTATGAAGGCCGTTATGGCTGAGCTTAAGGGTAAGGCTGACGGTAAAGTTATTAATGCTGTTGTAGCCGAGCTTTGTGAATAATTCGGATGTAAAAAAACAGCACCGATCGTTCATTGGCGTGCAAATTATATTTACGGTTACACTTTCTAAAAGCATTATTTTTTGGTTGAAATCCGTAAATTTACGGATTTCTTTTCTTTATACGCCAATGAACTACGAACAAACTTCGCCTCTCGCTGTATACACATACAGCTTCGGGTAACCCACGGCAAGCCGTGGCTCAGTTTGTCCGTCGTGCACTATTTTTATCCATCCTTTGTTTATGTGGTGAAATTATGTTAAACATTGAAAAAAACTTAACTCCCAGATTGAAAATGATTGCATCCCTTGTTCCCAAATGCAAATCTTTTTGCGACATAGGAACAGACCACGCATATGTGGCAATTTACCTTGCAAAAAAAGGGATTGCGGAGAAAATCATTGCGGCAGATATAAAAAAAGGACCTCTTGCACAGGCTGAAAAAAACATCCGTGCGTTTGAGGTTTCGGACAAAATTGAAACAAGGCTTTCCAACGGGTTTTCCGCAATTGCTGAAAACGAAGTAGAGTGTTGCATCATAGCAGGTATGGGCGGCGAAACCATCGCAGAAATACTTGAAAATGAAAAAGGATGCAGGTATTTTGTACTGCAGATGCAATCGGCACACAGAGAGCTTCGGGAATATCTTGTTACCCACGGTTATGTGATTGAAAAGGAAGATGTTTGCCGTGAGGGGAACAAAATGTATACGGCACTTCTTGCAATACGCGGAGAGGGAAAAAAGCTCAGCGAAACCGAAATGGAAATAGGGCCGTATCTTATAGGGAACACTCCCCCGCTTTTCTATGATTATGTAAGGTACAGACTGTATGAAATAGACAGTATACTAAGCAAGATGGGAGAAAACTCAAGTTCCAGACGTGTACATTACGAAAATCTCAAACGGGAATACGAAACTCTTCTGAAAGGAGAAACGAAATGATAAAGCTTTGTGAAATAACAGAATATCTTGAAAAAGAATTCCCGCCCGAATACAAAGAGGATTTTGACAATATCGGTCTTTTGGTAGGACGAAGTGATAAGGATGTAACAAAGGTTCTTCTCTGCCTTGATGCAAACAAAAATGTGGTGCAGGAGGCTGTTGAAATCGGTGCAGAGCTTATTATCACCCATCACCCCGTAATATTTAACCCTGTTAAAAGTGTCACCGATTCAACCGATTTTGGCGAGATGCTTGTGTCTGCTATTGAAAACAAGATTTCCATATACAGTGCACACACTAATCTTGACTCAGCACCGGGTGGAATTACTGACACGGTATGTAAAAAATTAGGGCTTTCGGCTTATGGTAATCTTGAGGGTAACTTAGGTAGAATTTGCCACGCAAAGGCAGGAGAAACTGCAAAAACCCTCTGTGCAAAAATCAAAAAGGAATTCGGGATAGATACTCTCTACTCTACATTTGAAAAAGACAAAAAAATAAAAACCGTGGCAGTTTGTAACGGCGGCGGTGGCGGTGAGCTCCCCCAAATTGCAATAGATATGGGTGCGGATGTATATATTTCAGGAGATTTGAAGCACCACGAATTAGGAATGATGAAAGTCAATGACGATACTGACTTTATTGAAATCAGGCATTTTGACAGTGAAAAAATTGTGACCGAAATTCTCAAAAATAAGCTAAGTGAAAAATTTGGCGACAAGTTAGAATTATATATAAGCCAAGCAGAGGTTTCTCCTCTGCTTGACACAGACAATATAATATGATAGAATAACCACCTGAGTAGTCTGAACGGTCGCGGCAGTACGATGTACTGATGAGGAAAGTCCGAGCTTCGCAGGACAGGATGCCGGAGAAATCCCGGTGGAGGCGACTCTAAGGAAAGTGCAACAGAAATAAACCGCCGATTTTTATCGGTAAGGGTGGAAAGGCGGGGTAAGAGCCCACCGGCGTCCGGGTG
>JAZUPX010000122.1:0-6373 GCA_045605405.1 Clostridia bacterium | reverse complement strand
GGGTTACTCTTTTAAGTCCCGGTGCACTTGCGGCAGCGGAGGCAAAGAGTTATCTTGAAAAAGAGGGACTTCTCAGCACTAAGGAGTGCGGAAACAGTGAGTTTTACGTTTCCGACTCGGTAGAGAATTTCACTCAGCTTGGAAGCACTTTTTTGGGAAAGCCCATTGATGGAAAGGTACACCTGGAGGTGTTTGACTAATGAAGAAAGACGTTTACATATCGATAAAGGGCAGTCAGGACTATGGCGACGATAAAAACGGTATGGAGATTACCACGGCAGGTACATTTTACGATAAAGACGGAAAATACTACCTGAATTACGCAGAGGGAGATTTTTCGGGAATGGAAAAATGCAACACCACCCTTAAAATTTCACCCGACGGAATAGTTACTATGATGCGTCACGGACAGACCAATACCCATATGATTTTCGAGAAAGGGAAGTGCCATATCGGTCATTACGAAACGCCATACGGTGATTTCACAATTAGCGTAACGGCAAATGACATTAATGTTTCCCTTGACGAAAACGGAGGAAATATCGATATTGATTATATAATGGATATAAACAACATTTCACGCTCCCGTAACGGAATTTCCCTTACAGTGCGTGCTTGATAAAACGGTACATAAAAGAGAAAGGAAGATTTTTCATGGCAAATACGCTTTCTATGAAGAAATCACAGATATATAATGCGGCAATGGAGGCGGCAAAGGAAGCATATCCCGAAATTGAGATTCCCGGCTTTACTATTGAAGTCCCCAAGGATAAGGGGAACGGTGACTATGCCATAAACCTAGCTATGATGCTTGCGCGTGCTGCAAAATCAGCTCCCCGTGCCATTGCTGAAAACATAGTTGCAAATCTCAAGGCTGATGAGCTCGGTGCAACCAAAATTGAGATTGCAGGCCCAGGCTTCATCAACTTTTACCTTGACAAGAGCTATCTCTATAATGTTATGGCAGAAATTGAGGAAGAAAAGGAATCCTATGGTAATGTAAATGTTGCCGACGGCAAAAAGGTTGTTGTTGAGTTTGTAAGTGCAAACCCCACAGGACCTATGCATATGGGTAATGCAAGAGGCGGCGCGCTTGGTGATACATTGAGCAATGTTCTTTCACGTGCAGGATGGGATGTAACCAAGGAATTTTACATCAACGATGCGGGTGCACAGATTGATAAATTCGGCAGAAGCCTTGATGCACGCTATATCCAGCTTTTAAAGGGTGAGGATGCGGTAGAATTCCCAGAGGACGGTTATCAGGGTGACGACATTCGTGTTCACGCACAGAACTATATTGATAAGTACGGCGACATTCTTCTTGATAAAGAGGAGCAGGAGAGAAAGGAACAGCTTGTAGCATATGCTCTTCCTCTCAATATTGCGGCACTTCAGGAAACCCTCACAAAGTACGGCATTAATTATGATGTATGGTTCTATGAGAGTACACTCCACAACGGCGGCAGTGTAGCAGAAACTCTTGAAAAGCTTAAAAAGAGTAATATCACTTACGAAAAAGACGGTGCTCTCTGGATTAAGTCTACTGAATTCGGCAGTGAAAAGGACGACGTTCTTGTTCGTGCAAACGGTATCCCCACATATTTTGCGGCAGATATTGCATATCACCGTAATAAGCTTGAGGAAAGGGGTTTCGACCTTGCAATCAACATCTGGGGTGCAGACCATCACGGACATATTGCCCGTATGAAGGGCGCTATGGAAGCGGTTGGCATCAGCGGAGATAAGCTTGATGTACTTGTAATTCAGCTTGTTCGTCTTATGCGTAACGGAGAAGTTGCAAGAATGAGTAAGCGTACGGGTAAGATGATAACCCTTGCTGACCTCATTGACGAAATCGGTGTAGATGCAGCAAGATTCTTCTTCAATATGCGTGCGGCAGGAAGCCACATGGATTTCGACCTTGATTTGGCAGTAAGTCAGACCAACGAAAACCCCGTATTTTATGTTCAGTATGCTCACGCAAGAATCTGCTCCATTATAAGAATTCTTGAAGAAAGCGGCGTGAAAGTGCCTGCAGTTTCCGATATTGATGCATCTCTTCTCAAGAAAGACGAGGAAATCGAGCTTCTGGAAACACTTGCAAGACTTCCCGAAGAAATCAAGGCATCCGCAGAGTCCTTTGACCCCAGTAATCTTACCCATTATCTTATAGATGTGGCATCCCATTTCCATTCTTTCTACAATGCTTGCCGTGTTCGTGATGAGGAAGAAAATCTTATGTGTGCCCGTCTTAAACTTATTGAGTCTACAAGAATTGTAATCAAGAATGTACTTGATATTCTCGGAGTAAGCGCCCCCGAAAAAATGTAATAAATTTTTACGAAAGGGAAATTTACTATGAAAAAGAATAAGATTTTTGCTCTTTTACTTGCTTTTATAATGCTGTTTTCACAAAGTGTTTTTGCTGAAGAAACTGTAAAAACACCCGACCAGCAACAGGAGGAAGTGCAAGAGTATTCCAATTATTTGCAGAAAAAAATAGTTCAGGTCTATGCTCATAACATTGCCGACAACTATTATTATGGTATAGAGGATGAGGAGCTTCTGTTTGCTGCTATATGCAATATGATAGACGAGGGAAAGTTTAATGTAAACGGTATCCTCGAGTCAATGCTCGGTGCGTTGAAGGATGACTATTCAGAATTCTACACTCCCGAGGAATACAAGGCTATGACAGAGGATGTATCAGGTGAATTTTCCGGAATAGGTGTTACAATTACCGATAATCCTAATGGAGTGTTGGTTCTTTCTGTAATTGAAGGAGGTCCTGCTTACAAGGCAGGCGTACTGGCTAACGACTATATTGTAGGAGTTAACGGTCAGTCTGTGGTAGGTATGAATTCTGCGCAGGTGAGAGAGCTGGTAGTCGGTGCTATTGGAACAGAGGTAAAGGTTAAAGTACTCCGCGGAAAGGAAGAGCTTGAGCTTACTTGTGTTCGTGATGTTGTGGAAGTTTCTCAGATTGAGTCTGAAATGATTAACGATGATACAGCATATATAAAGCTTCTGCAGTTTACCTCCAATGCTCCAAAGGAAATGGAAACACTTGTAAAAGAACTTCGTTCCAAGAGCGTTGATAATGTAATTTTGGACCTTAGGGATAATCCCGGCGGCGATTTAAATGCGGCTATTGCAATGGCTAATATTTTCATAAGTGCAGGAAAAATTGCTGAGCTTCGTTATAAAGACGAATCTAAGAATACAGTTCTTTACAGCGAAAATTTTCACGCACCCAACTTTGACTTGATTGTGCTTGTGAATGAGCATAGTGCATCTGCAAGCGAATTTCTTGCAATGGCAATTCAGTCAAGAGGTGCGGGGAAAATATTAGGAACAAAAACCTTCGGCAAGGGAAGTATGCAGCTTTTAAACCGCGCGGTTAACGGTGCAGGCTTCAAATATACAGTAGGTGAATTCTATTCCTACAAGGGACAGCGAATTAACACCGTTGGTGTTACTCCAGATATCGAGGTAGAAAATCTTGTGATTTCCGTAAATGAGGAAGAGTTTCAGAAAATAGATTTTGAAAAAATTCCTGAAGGAAACATAGACGGTGAAATGACGCTTGCCCTTGAACAAAGACTTGCAGCACTTGGATATATGAAAGAAGCAGACAAAACTTTTGATGATACAACAAAGGATGCAGTTTCCCGATTGCAGGCAGTTTTGGGATTTGACATAACGGGTACCCCCGAAATAGGCTTGTATATGTTCCTGAATGACTATGATTATTCACAGCTTGACAAGGTTATTGACCTCCAGATGGAGGCGGCAATGAAGCGTTTCAGATAATTTATGGAATACTGTGAAGAACTTGTAAAATATATTGAAAGTAATGAGAACAGAAATGCGATTGCATTTCTTGAAAAGCTTAGAGATAATTCTCCCTGCAGAGCCTATGGAGATGCAAGGGAGAAAATCCTCATTACGGAAGCGGCGAAGCTATTAAATAAAAAATTCCCGTTTGTGTATGCAGATGAAAAGACTTTAATAGAAAATCTCTTTGAAGATGGAATGTCTACTGAAAAAGCCATTGAAATGCTGTGTACACTTGTACGGGATTGTACAAGGGAAGACAGGCAGGCTTCCTTTGAAAAAGCACTTTCATACATTGAGGAGAATCTGTTTTCCTGTCAGCTTACAGTAGGAAACGTCGCAGAATATTCGGGCTTTTCCCAAAGTGAACTTGTAAAGCTGTTTAAAGGAAATATTGCTGTGACCCCCAGTGATTATATCGGAGAGAAACGGTGCATTAAAAGCATAGAGTATTTAACGGAAAACAAATCCGTGGAAAAAGCGGCACTTTCTGTAGGCTTTTCTGCTGTGGAAACATACATCCGTACCTTTAAAAAGCATATGGGGATGACTCCCGGTATGTGGAAGAAAAAGAATTTATAAAAAAGAGGTGATAAGAGTGAAATTTGAACTTTTAAAATCCAACAAAATTAAAGTAACAATGAATGCCGAGGATTGCAAAGGACTTGGAATTTCCTTTGATGCAATGGCGAAAAACTCTCCTGAATCGAGGGAAGCGTTTTTTAAACTTCTTCGCAAGGCAGAAGCGGAAGTGGGCTTTACCTGTGACAATGCACGCCTTGTGGTGGAAGCGGCAATACAAGCGGAAAAAAGTGAGATGACACTCTTTGTTACCAAGGTTGATAATGAAGAGGAAAAGGCACTCTTTGACAAGCTTTCAAAAATAAACCTTGACCTTTTGCAAAAAGATTTGAAAGAACTAAAAGACAAGAAAGAAGAAAAAGAAGAAAAATCCGAAACAAGCACAATGGTAGAGCTTCTGGATTTTGAAGATGTTATCAAAATGTGCCATACAATGCGTGAATGCTTCTGGGGTAACCTTTATTCTTACAAGGATAAGTACTATATGACAATGCTTCCAACGTACATACCTAAAGCGTCTGAATTCGGTGCTGTATGTCCCGAAAATTACCGCAGTATAGTGGAAGAACACGGAAAAGCAATCGTGAAGAACAGTGCATTTTTATTTATACGAAACAGGTTTAGTGAATAATCAGGAAAACCCCATGGGGGAAACTGAGTAACAAAAACGCATCACAAAGAATCTATCTTTGTGATGCGTTTTTGTTATATTCATCTAATTTTATTTACTCCTTTAAAACTTTGCCCTTGCCGTTACAAGTAATGCATTGTTTCATTCCGCCGACACAGTAGAAACATCTCTGCCCATCCTGCTGACAGTTTCCATTGCATATAGAACATAAATATGTTCCGTAACCGTTACACTTGTTACAAGCAGTGTAATATGAACATGCATTTATAAGTGACAGGTTTATTGTGCATAATAAAATTATCAAGAATTTCTTCATATTACTGACCTCGCTTAAAATACACAAGATGCTTTCCCTGTGCACCGATAAACCCGTGGTCACCGGCTGAAAGATAGAGCTTTTTTGATGCGAAAAGCTCTTTGCGTTGTCCGTCACTGAACTCAGCCAAAACGACCATATCTCCATTTTTCGCACGCTTTATAATTTCAACTATTTTGCCATTTTGTTCAATGGCAGAGCCATTCCATTCTTTTATGTAAAGTAACGGAACAATAAGTCCAAAGATAGCTGCAATAAAGCTCACTGCACACATAAGGGCGGGAATTACTATTGCCCATACAGGGACCTCCTCATATCTCATTTCATAGGATTCTTCAAACATTGCTCCCAAGGATGAACCCCACGCAAACCCAGTTATGCCTATAATTACGAATAAAAGTCCCAATAAAATTCCTGTTGAAATAATACTTGATTTTGATTTCATTTTTTATTCCTTTCTAAATCATACTAAAAATTTGCAAATTCTTATCTTTAACACAATTATACTACAAAAATGTGGTAAAGTCAAGATAATTTCTAATTTTTAACACATTGACGAGGTTTGAGTATGAAAATTTATGATTATAATGGGAAGAAAAACATCTGTGGAATACGGGTAAAGGAAGCACGACATAGGCAGAAAATCACCCAAATTGACCTTGCCGCACGCTTGCAAATTGAGGGTATTACTATTGAAAGGGATAGTGTAAGCCGTATAGAAATAGGGACAAGATTTGTAGCGGACTATGAACTGCCTGCTCTTTCCAAATGTTTAAATGTTTCGATAGATTGGTTACTTGGTATTGATAAGAATTAAGCGAGCTATGAAATTTTCATAGCTCGCTTAATTTTGCATTATGAGTTTTATAATTATTTAATTACTCTTACTTTAATTATTCCCTCGATAGCCTTAAGCTCGTCTGCAATTGCATCGTCTGCATCAGCTACGTCAAGGATTGTGCAAGCATAGTCACCACGGCTCTTATTAACCATGTTTTCAATGT
>JAZUPX010000121.1:0-4205 GCA_045605405.1 Clostridia bacterium | reverse complement strand
GGAGAAGTGGCTTATAATACCATTAAATCCATGCCTGAAACAGTATCGTGCGAAGTTTCCAGAATGGAAAAAAATATGTCGGAATTTGTTGTCGAACAAACTCCCGACACAGATATAAGGTTGTCGCTTACAAGCGAGCTTGCAAAAAATAATCTTGCGATTGCATCCCTTCGCGAAGCAAAGCTTTCTCTTGAAGAAATATTTATAAAGCTTACAGCTTCACATAATCCTATCGTAAGAGAGGAGGAAGAGTCTGATGACAGCAATATTTAAAAAAGAATTTAAAAACTACTTTATGTCCCCGATTGGATACATATTTGTTGGTGTGTTTACTTTTCTGGCTTCTATGTTTTTCTCAAGCGGTATACTTATGAGCCAGCAGGCTGATATAAGCATTATGTTTTCAGATATCAACCTTGTTTATCTTTTCCTGGCGGCACTTCTTACAATGAGACTTCTTTCCGAGGAAAAGAATAAAAAGACAGAGCAGCTTCTTTTATCTTCACCCGTAAGCATAACGAGTATTGTTGTGGGAAAATACCTTGCAGCAATGGCTGTTTTTGGAATCACAATGCTGATTTCTTTGGTTTATCCTTTCATAATGTTCAAGTTCGGAGAGCCTGCCCTCAGTGAGGTAATAGGTTCATACCTTGGCTTCATTCTTTTGTGGGGTGCATTCATTTCTGTTGGTGTGTTCATTTCATCTCTTACGGAAAGTCAGATGATTGCAGGTGTATTTACGTTTGCAGCACTTCTTTTAATCTATTTTATTTCATGGTTTGAAGCAAGTGTTGAAAATCCTGTTATTGCTAAAATAATTGGTTGGTTTTCCCTTCTGAGCAGATATGGTGAATTTCAGTCGGGAATCCTCAATTTTGAAAGTGTTATTTATTACCTTAGTTTTATCTTTGTATTCCTTTTCCTTACGGTAAGGGTGATAGACAGAAAGCGTTATAGCTGAGGGAGGGTATGTAAATGAAAAAGATTAAATTAAAAATGGGACTCACCTCGGCTGTAATAACGGCAGCTCTGATAGCTTGTGTGATTATTTTCAATTCTATTGTTGCTCTTATCGGTGATAAAGCATCCCTTACGGTGGACCTTACAAGGGATAAGGTTTATGAATTTTCCGACCAGACAAAGGATATGATGAAAAATCTTGATACGGAAATTACCGCATATTGCCTCATCCCCGATGGTACTGAGGGTGAGTATGTAGATTATATCAAGACCTATCTTGAAAAATATAAAACCCTCAATAAAAATTTCAAGGTTCAGTATATTGACCCCTATGAAAATCCTGCATTTATGCAAAAGTACAATGATGGTGAAAATCAGGCTAATATTGGCTCTGTAATTGTAACAAGCGGTGATGATTTTAAGGTAATAACCTTTGAGCAGATATATACTCAAAACAGCGTAACCAACGCCGTGCAGATAGATATGGAAAGAAAGGTTACAAATGCGGTAATGAGTGTTACGGGAATGCTTGTAACCTCAAATATCTATTTTACCGAGGGACATGGAGAATATAACGGTGAGTATCTTTCGTATTTACTCAAGGACGAGGGGTATTCCTGTGAAAATCTGAACATTGCCGTTAACGGCATTCCCGAGGATGCGGATATCATTTTCTCAATTATTCCCACTGCAGACTTTACTGCAGAGGAAAGAGATGCACTGGATTCATTTATGGATAACGGAGGAAAGTACATTTTTTTGGCTGACCCGCAGATGCCTGCCATGGAAAAGCTTGATTCTTACCTTGAAGAGTGGGGTATTAAGCTGAATCACGATTTTGTTGTTGAAGTGGATTCAAACAGTGCTCTTTCTGCAGGCACAGGACTTCCGATTCCCGTGGCAAAGCTTCAGCAGCACACTATAACAGAAAAGCTTATGGATGCTAAAAGTCCTCTTGTAATGCCATCTTCCGTAAGTGTTTCGATTACAACCGCAAAGAACGGTGCAAGTGCCCAGAAGCTTTTGATGACCTCCAGCAAGGCCTACGGAAAAACAAATCTTAATTCTACCACAATTGAAAAAGAAGACGGAGATATATCAGGACCTCTCTGTATGGCGGCTATTTCCGAAAAACAGGGAGAAAAGTCTTCTGCAGTAATGGTAATAGGCTCATCCTACGCTGTGCTTTCTTCACTTGTTGAGGAGAAGTCCTACCTTAATGGTGATTTTGTACTGAACAGTATAAATTACCTCAGCGGAAGCAGTGCATCTACATCAATAAGAGCAAAGCAGATAAGTCCCGAAACAATGACGATGACCGAAAATCAGGTTGCGGTATCTATCATTCTGCTTCAGTATGTGCTTCCTGCACTTATAATTATCCTTGGCCTTATTGTATGGCTCAGAAGAAGATTTAAATAAGAGGTGTATCAATGAAGCGGAATCTTAAGACAATAATAGCATCTTTAGTGGTGCTTGCTCTTCTTGGCGGCGGATATTTCTTCGTTTCAAAATGGAATCCCGAAAAAGAGAATACAGAGGAAAATCCCCTTGTAAGTCAGGGCGGAAATGTTGAATACGTTTTTGATGCAGATTCGGAAAATATTGATTTTGTCAAGTTTAATACTGGTAGTATTGTCTATACTGTGAAAAACGGGGAAGAGCCCTCAATTGAAGGTTATTCAAGCCATATTATTGACAAATATCAGCTTTCATCGATGATATACAGCGTAACCTCTGTTCCAATTAGCCGCAGGATAGAAAATTTCAGTGGAAATTTTTCTGACTACGGTATTGATGAAGCAGGCAAAAGCGTTACTGTCCGTATGAAGGACGGTGCACAGCACACTCTGTTGTTGGGAAACAGTACGAATTTTGAAGATGAATATTACGCAATGCTTAAAGGCGGAGATAGCGTATTCACGGTTTCCTCATATAGCGTAGATACCTTGATGAAAAATCCAGACGAGCTGAGAAGCAAGGATATCTGTACATTGGACGGACAAAATATTTCAGCATTTACTGTTAAAAAGAACGGTAAGCACGAGCTGAGTATAAAGTATGACGAGGACTACACTCCCGCAAATGAATACCAGTCTGTTTTATATCTTGTAACATATCCCTACAAGAATGTAACTGCTTCATTGGACAGACTGCAGGAATTGTTTGAAACTGTTTCTTCACTTACGGCAGACAGCATAGTTGAGGAAGACCCGAAAAATCTTGCTCTCTACGGTCTTGATAAACCCTACGAAGTAGAATTTACCGATTTTGACGGGAATAAAACAACTATCAAAATGGGAAATTACGGAGAAAACGGAAATGTTTATCTTATATGCAACAACATCCCCGTAGTGTACCTTGCTCAATGCCCTTTCTATGAAGTTATAAAGGGTATAAATGCAAAGAATTACGTTGACAGATTTATTAATCTTTTCAACATTGATACCGTGAAAGAAATTAAAATTGAAGCCGATGGGGAAGAGCATATTTTGTCCATTGAGAAAAAATCAGAAGACAGCTATACCTATAAGGTTGGAGAGAAAATGCTTGCAGAAAGTAATTTTAAAAAACTCTATCAACTTATAATAGGTATTGTCGCAGCTGATTTTACAGATGAAAAGGCAGCAGGAAAAGAAAAATGCTCCATCACATTTACCTTTAATGACGGCAGTTCAAAGAACTTTACTTACTATATTTATAATGACCGCTATTGCATTGTAAAAGCAGACAATAACCTTACATGTCTGACACTTACTAAAAATCTTGATAATATTTTAAATGAATTGAAATAAGAAAAACAGAGACATTCTGATAGAATGTCTCTGTTTTTACGTTTTAAAGCGGGTGTACTGCCCACTCCGGGTTCGAATCCCATCTTAATTTACACAACAAAAAACGCAAACACCCACGATGTGGATATTTGCGTTTTTTCTGGCGGAGAAAGAGGGATTCGAACCCTCGCGCCGGTTTCCCGACCTACGCCCTTAGCAGGGGCGCCTCTTCGACCTGCTTGAGTATTTCTCCAAATGCAGTAAAGCTAATATAAAGGCTGATGCCTTGCATATTATTAAATTGGGTTAACCTTGCCCGAAGAGGGCAAGGTTTAACCAACGTGGCGGAGAAGGTGGGATTCGAACCCACGGCTCTTTCGAGTCACTGGTTTTCAAGACCAAGTCGGATCGTAGCCATGTCGTTCTGTGAGCCAAGGAGTTGCACCAAACAGTTGTCTTCCTAAGACCGCT
>JAZUPX010000120.1:0-15970 GCA_045605405.1 Clostridia bacterium | reverse complement strand
ACTGGTACGGTCTAAAATTCGAGCAGAATCTTTCAGTTTTAACTGATTATCAAAAAGACAGAGAAAATATACTGTAAATTGTGTATTTTCTCTATATTTAACAATTTTATGCACTAAACCTTTGTTAATATGCACATTGATTATTCAAATTTTTTATGTTAAAATATATTACAGATTGGATAATTATTGAAATGGTGGTATGAAAATGGGTACAATAGATATTGAAGTTTTTTACAAATGCGTGGAGAATTACGGACTTCTCCCCGTGTTAGGACAGTTATTTACAACATTGAAGGTAAATATCGCTCTTACTGCACAGACCTGCAATATGGCAATTAAAGATATGGACCTCTCCGTTCGTTCTTACAATGCTCTCATGGCACACGGCGTAAAAGATTTGGGAAAGCTTGTTGACCTCCTGAACTCCGGTAATCTTCGCGATGTAAGAAATCTCGGTGTTAAGAGTGCAAAGGAAATCCAGCTCAAGGCTCTTGAGTATAGCTATGAAGCACTTAATGAACACGACAGAAAGAGCTTTCTTGAAAATCTCCTTAAAATTAACTGTGACTAATCTACATAACCTAAAACGGACTGAACTTTCGTTCAGTCCGTTTTCTTAATTTACATTATATTTTCCGGGAGTTACTCCTACGTGCTTTTTGAACACACGGATAAAGTTCGCGTAGTCTTCAAATCCGCACATAATTGCCGTATCGGTTACGCTTCTGCCTGCGGAAAGTAATTTCTTCGCCTCGGAAATACGGCGTGATGTAATATACTTGGCAACAGTAGTACCGCAATATTTGTTAAAAAGTCTGCAGAGCTGATTCACAGATATATAGGAATTTTGTGCAATGGTATCAAGTGAAAGATGCTGACTGAAATTGGTATTTATATAATCAATCGCGGTTTTTATCGCACCGCTACCCGTTGTTTTCTCTGCCATTGTATGATGGGAAAATGCCGCATTTATGAGAACAAGAATTTCAACGGCCATCAGATTTTTCAAAATATCCTCGCCGTAGTCATATTTATTTTCAATCTTCTTTATATGAGAAATTAGTCTTTCCTGTTCTTCGGGGCTTAAACTCACTTTATTGGATAACCCTTTTCCCCTTGTATAGAAGCAATGTGAAAGGTCTGTTTTATCAGTAGAGTTTGCATACAAAAACTCGGGATGAACCTGCATAATATAGCGGCTGAATTTTCTTTCGGGGTCTGATGTTATTTTATGGGCTTCAAACTGATTTATAATAAAAAGGTCACCATCCTTTACATCATAAACCTTGTCGTTTATAAGAAAGTTCTGACCGCCCTCCACACAGAAAAGGATTTCACAACAATCGTGAATATGTATATTCTGGTCGGGATTTTGTGTGTCAGAATAGTTGAAACCGAAGCTTTTATTACGGCTTGCATACTCCACCGCTTCATGGCAATGGTCAAACATATATGACATATTACCACCTCCTGACTTTATTTTAACATTTAATGGTGAGATTTGCAATAAAAACATTAAATTTTGCAACATACATTGAAATTTTTTATGTTATAATTAGTTTAATAATGAGATTAGGAGGTGTAAAATGCTTACTTTAAAAGTACTTAATAAGGATAGAGAGGTGCTTGCAACTGAAAAGGGCAAGAATATCACTCTTAACTATGATAAGGAATATCAAGCAGGCGATTACATTCGTGTAGAAAGCTCCATGGATAACTATATCTCGGTTAAGTTTGACGAAACACTTGCTGAAAGCATTATTTATATCCCCGGTAAAAGCTTTGAGTTTGCTATTCCTACTCAGGAAGTAAGAATCGGCTGTTACGGTGAGCAAGCTTTTGCAGGTAGCAAGCACACTATCTCTGCTCGCGAAACCACCGAGGAGGAATTCTATTCATACAGAAAGATTTCCCTTAATGCTCACGATGTTCACGGAAAAAGTAGAAGCTATCCCCACACATGGGCGAATTTTGTTACGAGAGAATCCCCCGTATTTTATGCGCGAAATGCAATAGACGGCGTTATCCGTAACGAATCTCACGGTAACTACCCCTACCATTCATGGGCAGGCGGCGCAAGAGAGGACCTTGAGTTCAAGCTTGATTTTGGTCATCAGGTAAGTGTTGACAAAATTGTGTTCTATCTTCGTGCGGACTTCCCCCACGACACATACTGGAAGAGTGTTGATGTGGAATTTTCCGACGGAAGCATTGAACACGCAGAATTCGAAGGAATTGCTGACGGACAGGCAATTAAGTTCGAGGCAAAGGAAACTACATATGTTAAGCTTATAAATTTCAAGCAGGTTTCCTATCCGCTTTCATGGGCGGCATTGACACAGATTGAAGTATTTGGTAATTATATAAAGGAGGATTTTAGTAAAATGGAAGTTAGACAGGCATCAAACGCAAAAGACGCAAAGCATTATACCACAGAAAGACTCAGAGAAGAATTCCACATTGCAAACCTTTTCACAAAGGACAACACAAGAATGGTGTACAGCCATATCGACAGAATCATCACAGCAGGTGCTATGCCCGTGTTCCAGGAACTTAAACTGGAAGCAGGCAAGGAACTCGCTGCAGATTATTTCCTTCAGCGTCGTGAAATGGGCTGTATTAACATTGGCGGTAAGGGTATCATCACTATTGACGGTGTTGAATATGAAATGAATCCCCGTGACGGTATCTACATCGGTATGGGCAACAAGGAAATTACATTCAAGAGCTGCGATACAGAAGATCCAGCTAAGTTCTATATTTCTTCCTGTCCTGCTCATGCTACATACCCCACAGTTAAAATCGATATCACAAAGGCTAAGAAAGTTCCGCTCGGTACTGTTGAAGATTGTAACAAGAGAGTTATCAATCAGTACATCCATCCCGAAGTAATGAAGAGCTGTCAGCTCTCAATGGGTCTCACACAGCTTGAGCCCGGTAGCAACTGGAATACAATGCCTTCTCATACACACGACAGGCGTATGGAAGTTTATCTGTACCTTGATATGGGCGAAAACGATGCTGTATTCCATATGATGGGCGAACCTCAGGAAACAAGACACATCATTATGCACAATGAAGAAGCTGTTATCTCCCCCAGTTGGTCTATCCACAGCGGTGTTGGTACTAAGAACTACTCCTTCATCTGGGCTATGTGCGGTGAAAATCAGGAATTCACCGATATGGACCATATCGAAACAAAAGACTTACTGTAATAAATACTATTTAGGAGGATAAATACTATGTTCAGACTTGACGGAAAAGTTGCTCTTGTAACAGGTGCAAGCTACGGTATCGGTTTTGCAATTGCAAAAGGTCTTGCAAACGCAGGTGCAAAGGTTGTATTCAACGACATCAAGCAAGAGCTTGTTGATAAGGGTATCGAAGCTTATAAGGCTGAAGGTATCGATGCAAAGGGTTACGTTTGCGACGTTACAGATGAAGATGCTGTAAACGCAATGGTTGCTCAGATTGAAAATGAAGTTGGCGTTATCGACATTCTTGTAAACAACGCAGGTATCATCAAGAGAATTCCTATGCACGAAATGACTGCTGCAGAATTCAGACAGGTTATCGACGTTGACCTTAATGCTCCCTTTATCGTATCCAAGGCTGTTATCCCCTCTATGCTTAAGAAGGGTGCAGGTAAGATTATAAACATCTGCTCTATGATGAGTGAGCTTGGCCGTGAAACTGTATCTGCTTATGCAGCTGCAAAGGGCGGTCTTAAGATGTTGACACGCAACATCTGCTCCGAGTACGGTGAATTCAACATTCAGTGTAACGGTATCGGACCCGGTTACATTGCTACTCCCCAGACAGCTCCCCTTCGTGAGCCACAGGCTGACGGAAGCAAGCACCCCTTTGACCGCTTCATCTGTGCAAAGACTCCTGCAGGCAGATGGCTTGACCCCGAAGAGCTTGTTGGACCTGCTGTATTCCTTGCTTCTAATGCATCCGATGCAGTTAACGGTCACATTCTCTATGTTGACGGTGGTATTCTTGCTTACATCGGCAAGCAGCCCAAATAAGATAAATTTACAAAAAATAAGAGTATCGAAAGATACTCTTATTTTTGTATTGTTTTAGTTATTGGGATACATATGGGAACAATATCCTTAATACCCGTCCAATAGAACGCCTTTACTGTAAACTTACCGTCTGCCATCGGTAAATTTTCAAAAGTATGGGTTATAGTTTTTTCAGCATTGGTACAGCAGGAATTTATCATACCGTTATTACCATACAATGCAATTATAACTACACCGTTTTTCTCTTTCATCTCTTCACTAACTAACACAGTTACTTCAAATTTATTGTTTTCTGCTAAATATTTTGCATTTGCAAAAGTCATTTCTTTTTCTGTGAAATATCCGGGGATTTTATCGGTGTCAATTACCGCATAGGCAGAATTTACATAATTGCTGTTATATACAGTTCCGTTTCCGCCAATAAGCTTTTTGCAACCCGTAAACATCTTATCACTTGTAAGTGAATCATTTTTTGTACTGAATAAGCGAGATACATAAATGGTGTTTAAGTCTGTGCAATTTCTGAACATACCGTTCATATTAGTAACGCTTGATGTGTCAAAACTACTTATATCCGCTGTTTCAAGGTTGTTACACTCATAAAACAACGCTCTTAAAGTAGTTACTTTTCCGGTATCAAATCCTGAAATATCAACAGTTTTCAGATTCTTACACAGATGGAACATATACTCCATTCCTTTAACATCCGACGTATCAAAGCTACTTAAATCAAGAGTTGTAATCTTACTGCAGCCTTTAAACATATGATTCATATTTGTTACTAATGATGTGTCTAAATTATCAAATCCATCGATAGATTCCAAGTTAACAAAATACTTTGATTCATCGGAAGAACTGAACATATAGCTTGAATCCTTGTGTGCAATAATACTACCCTTACTGCCTGCAATGGTAAGCGCTGTACCGTTTACATAACACATTACACTATTATCCTGCAAGGATGATGCATCCCAAAATTCAGTTTCATTTCCTGTAACTGTATATGAATCGGTTATATTAATTTTTGTTATAGAACTGCGGGGTGTATTTCCCTTGTACCAAGAGTTACCCGATGCAATTACGTCCTTGGAACCGGGGAACAATGCATAGTACGTTCCTGCTGTTTTATCGGGAATGTCTTTAGGCAGAAATGCTTCGCCTGATTCATTATACCAATAACCATCTGCACCCGTAATATATGTACTTGACGGTGTGCGGAATGCTCCCACATTGGCAGGGTTGGTATTTGTGCCGTCACCGTTAAAGCTGAAGTTCTCCCCTAATTTGATTTCCTTTAAACGAAGTGTGTCTGCAAACATACGATAGAGAGTATTGCTTGTCTTTCCGTTACTGCTGATTTGAATATCGTTTGCAGCTTTTCTTGTGTCAAAGGACTCAAGATTAAGTTTTTTAAGACGCTGACAGCTTGCAAACATTTCACTGAAGCCGATTGAGTTTGAAGTATCAAAGTTTTCAAGTCCTATAATTTCAGTAAGTTGGTTACAACCTTCAAACATCTGGTCAAAGGTTATTACGTTGCTTGTATCAAAACCCGAAACATCCAAAACGGTGTTCTGCGACATATGAAACATTGCATTCATAACCACAACGACGGAGTTTTTCCAATTTTCAACACCTATTAATGTAAGTTTAGCGTGGGCGATAAAATGGTCAAAGGTCAAAACCTTGGAAACATCCCAATTTGAAACATCGATAGTTCCCAACGGCATATTCTCACAGTGAAACATAAAGCTTAGGTTTTCTATATTTGAAGTATTCCAATTACTGACATCGAGAGTGCGTAGTGATTTACACCGTTGGAACATACCGCTCATAGTAGTAACTTTGGAGGTATTCCATCTACTTACATTCAATTCTTCAAGAGATGAGCAAAGCTGAAACATACGGTTCATAGTTGTAACACTTGAAGTGTCCCAATTGCTGACATCCAACACTGTAAAGGACATTTCCTTGGTAGAAACAGTAGATGCAAACATAAAGGACATATCTGAAACATTGGAAGTGTCAAATCCCGAGACATCAACTGTGTCCAACGAACAAGCATTAAGGAACATACTTTTCATTAAAACTACATTGCTTGTGTCGAGTATATCCATTCCGTTTATTTCTGTAACGTTCGAAAAATAATCTCCTTCGTCTGATAAATCAGAAAAGGAACAGGTCGAATCAAAATTCATAAATATTTTACCCGAGCCGTTACCTGCTATAATAAGCTCTGTATCATTCACATAACATACAATATCATTGTTGAGTTCCCCGTCACCGTCATGGTCTACGGCGGCATTCCAACTCTCACTTGCTGAATCAGCAGTCTGGCTGTCAATTGAATCCAGTATTGTAATAGTAGTAAAACTGTTCCTTGAAGCGCTTCCCCGATACCATGTATCTCTTGGTGCCAACATTGGATAAGAAGATACTCCGCCAGTTGTTTCTCCACTGACTGATATGTTAGCAAACAGTATAATAATCAAACTGAATATCAATATACTTTTCTTAAGATTCATAGCCGTATCCTTTCGGGAAAATAAACTTATTTTCTCACTAAAATAATAATACCACGCCGAGATAAATATATCAAGAGTATTTGGTATGTTATGTAAAAAATATTCCATGGCATAGCCATGGAATATTTTTTGTGTATTTTTAGTCCTCACTGCAGCAACAATCGGGAGCATCACCATTTAGGCAATCCTCAACGGGAGGGAAAAATTCGTCAATGGGGAAATTGATGTTTGCAAAAATCTCGCAAGGGTCATCAGGAGAGCTTGCAACACATTCCTTCTCAGGGATACAGAAATCATATGCAGGAATAAGAAGCTGAACATTTCTCTCAAGCTTTATAATAGTGAAAAGACCGAGTGAAACATATACCTTCTTCTGTTCGTTTCTGCAGTTTACAAATCTGTCTTCGAATACTCTGCAAACGCAATCGGGAATATTACATACATCAATTTCGTCGTCGCTGAACTTACAGCATCTTTCACCGGGCTCTGCAACCTTCACACCGAGACAGATGGGGTCAAGGGTTTCAACTACTGCCTTTGGCATATTTGTTTTCTGCCAAAGCTGAGGGTCGAAGCTGTCTTCCTTATAACGGGATGTGAAAATTTTTGCACTTCCCTCGCTTCCGAAAAGAACAACCTTTTTATTGTAGGTCGCAACACCCTCGACAGTAACCGGGCGTGAAACTCCGGTATAAACATCGAGAGAAACACGGAAAAAGAAAGTGAGGTCAACAGTATAATAACCGCGGTTAAATGGCATTTTTTCAACATCGCTGAACACCCAGATAACTTCAGATTTTCTGCATTTTACATCGACCGCACGGTCAACAATTTCCTGACCTGTTTCAGTTAAGTACACCCTCATACATTCTATACATTCCTTGCTTCTGCAGGAATCATAAATTTTATCTGTCTGTATACAAACCTTTTCCTTACAGCCAAAGGAACCGGTAAGTTTTTCTTCCATAAAAAATCCTCCTTATATACTTGTTAGGCTTAGCCTATTAATATTATATGAAGAAGGATTTTATTTGTGATTATTATGTTATCATATATTCAATATCGTTTGCTTAAACTATTACCCCACCGTCACAGCCTATAATCTGCCCCGTTATGAAATTTGCATTATCAGAAGCAAGGAAGAGAACTGCTTTCGCAACCTCTTCGGGAGTTCCGATTCTGCCCAGGGGTGTTTCCTCGCAGAAAGCCACTCTGTCATCCTCCGTTACATCACTGTTCATATCGGTATCAATAAACCCCGGTGCAACACAGTTTACTGTTATTCCGGAGGGGCCAAGTTCCTTTGCCAATGCTTTTGTAAAGGCTATCACAGCACCCTTTGAAGCACTGTAACAGCTTTCCATACATGCACCGCTTACGCCCCATATGGAGCTTATGTTTATAATTTTACCGCTGTGGTTTTTTATCATTTCCTTTGCGGCATATTTACTAGCAAGGAATGTTCCTGTTACATTTATTGAAAAAAGCCTTTCCCATTCCTCCAATGTTGTGTCGGTGAGAAGATTCACCACAGAAATTCCTGCATTATTTACAAGAACATCAATACTTCCGAAATGCGAAACAGTTTTTGTAATCATTTCTTTCACATCTGCTTCTTTTGAAACATCGCCTTTTAAAAGAAGGCTTCCGGTCAGAGAATCAGAAAGAGCAATTGCCTTTTCCTCACTATGGTTATAGTTTATGGCAACATTATATCCGTTCTGGTGAAAGTTTTTTGCAATTGCCGCACCTATTCCACGGGAGCTACCCGTTATAAATACTGTTTTAGTCATACTACTACCCCTTGATATACTGAAGTGCATCAGACAGTGAACGAACTGCAAGAAGCTCTATACCCTCACACTTGTCAAGGCTTCCCAGACAGTCAAATGGAAGCATACAGCGTCTAAATCCCATCTTCTGAATTTCTGCAATACGCCTTGCCGCCTGAGTTACGGTACGAATTTCTCCCGTCAATCCTATCTCGCCAAAGAATGCCATATCCGACGGAAGCGGCTGATTGCGAAAGCTTGATGCAATGGCGCAGGCTATTGCAAGGTCTGTTGCCGACTCGTCAAGCTTGATTCCGCCCGTGACATTAACGTATGCATCCTGATCGCCTAAGTGAAGTCCCATTCTCTTTTCAAGAACGGTCATAATAAGGGAAACTCTGTTAAAATCAACACCCGTTGCCATTCGTCTTGGCATTGCAAAGCTGCTTTTTGACACAAGTGCCTGAATTTCCGCAAGGATAGGCCTTGTACCCTCAACAGAGCATACTATTGCCGAGCCGGGGGCATCAACCGGTCTTCCGGAAAGAAGCATCAATGAGGGATTTGGAACATCCTTTAGTCCCTTATCTGTCATTTCAAAAACGCCTATTTCATTGGTAGAACCGAAACGGTTTTTTACCGCACGGACAATTCTATAGCTCTGGTGCCTTTCGCCCTCGAAATACAGTACCGAGTCTACCATATGCTCGAGTACTCTTGGGCCTGCAATTGAGCCTTCCTTTGTAACGTGACCGACAATAAATATGGTTGTCCCCGTACTTTTGGCAAGCTCCATAAATTTAAGTGTACACTCTCTTACCTGCCCTACACTGCCGGGTGCGGAGGTAAGATTACTTGAATAAAGAGTCTGTATTGAATCGGCAATTATAAGAGATGGCTTCATAACATCTATTGCCGACAGAATTGATTCGAGGTCTGTTTCGTTAAGCACATAAAGATTGTCCGATACTGCACCAAGTCTTTCGGCACGGAGTTTTATCTGCTTATCGGATTCCTCACCCGATACATAGAGGACTTTTCCGCTGCCAGAGGCATATTTTGCAACCTGAAGAAGTAGTGTGGATTTACCAATTCCCGGCTCACCGCCGCAAAGGACAAGAGAGCCTTTCACAATTCCGCCGCCGAGCACTCTATCAAGTTCAGCACTTCCTGCACTGTGGCGTTCGCCCTCATCCGTAGAAACATCTTTAATCAAAACGGGAGAAACCTTTTTGCGGATTTTCGCTTCCGAGGTTTTTTCGATAACCTCTTCTATCATGGAATTCCACGTACCGCAACCCGGACACTTTCCCATCCATTTTGCAGATTCGTTTCCGCATTCTTTACATACAAATACTGTTTTTGCTTTCATTATACCACTTCCCTCGGCACACGCTTACTTATATTGCACGTAACCTCGTAGTTAATTGTGCCTGTCAGTTTTGCGATTTCATCGGCACTTACACATAATCCGTCTTCTTGACCTATAAGGATAACCTCATCCCCTGCCTGAGCTTCGTCAATATGGCTGACATCGACCATAAACTGGTCCATACACACTCGTCCGGTTATGGGAGCATAATTGCCGTTTATGATAACCCTGCCCTTGTTTGACAAAAGTCTGGGGTATCCGTCTGCATATCCTACGGGGATTGTTGCAATTTTCATATCCTTTTCTGCTGTAAAGGTTCTTCCGTAGCTTACGGTATCACCCTTTTTGATTGTTTTCACAAAAGCTATATGGGAACGCAGTTCCATTACGGGGACAAGGTCAAGAGCTGACTTATCCACCTCTTCAGAGGGATAAAGTCCGTAAAGTATTATTCCTGCACGCACCATATCGAAAGAAAACTCATTATGCTGCATAATTGCACCGCTGTTTGCACAGTGGAAAATTTCGGGGTTTATACCATGAAGCGAAAGAAGTCCTCTGAATTCTTCAAACCTTTTTGCCTGAAGTTTTGTAAATTCCTTGTTCTTTTCGTCGGAGGTTGCAAAATGGGTAAACACACCTTCAAGTAAAATGTTATCAAGAGAAGCTATTCTTGATACTTCATCCGCACCTTTTTCATCGGGAGTAAATCCGATTCGTGACATTCCCGTATCAACTGGAATATGTATTTTAGCAGTTTTTCCCAATTGTTTGGCTGTTTCGGACATCTCAAGCGCATCTTGAAAATTGAGAATTGTAACGGTTATATCATTTTCAATTGCTGTTTTAAAATATATGGGGTTGTTATATCCAAGCAGCATTATCGGGATTTTCACCCCGTGTTCTCTAAGTTCGAGTGCCTCCTCGATAATGGCAACTGCAAAATAATCCGATACATCTTCTAAAACATCTGCAAAGACATCCGCACCATGACCGTATCCGTCAGCCTTGATTACGGGCATTATCTTTACACCATCAGGAACAAGCTTTTTAATATTTTCAAAATTATGTCTTATTGCCTCTTTACTGATTAGGGCAGTTACTCTGCTGTACTGCATATGCAGTTCCCCCTTATTTCTCGTCCTCAAACACGGTAATATTTTCACGAATATAGGCAACCCAGCTTGCAATTGTAAAGAGAGCTGAAAGCCAGATAAGAATTGCTGCTACTTCGCCTCCGCGTGGAATAATTCTTCCAAGACCAAGAATAAGCATTGTACCGATAACTGCAAAAAGCTGAACATTTGTCTTCACCTTTCCCCACCAGGATGCAGCAATAACCTTTCCCTTTGAAACTGCAACAACACGCATACTTGTAACAAAAAACTCTCTTGCAATTATAATGATAGGTGCCCATACTGAAACCACATCAAGCTGAATAAAGCAAATGAGTGCACTGAATACAAGAAGCTTATCTGCAAGGGGGTCCATAATCTTTCCGAATGATGAAACAAGGTTATATTTTCTTGCAAGATAGCCGTCAAAGAAATCTGTAATTGCCGCCACACAGAAAATTACAAGTGCCGCATAATAAAATTCCAAAAGCAAAGCAATCATAAAAATGGGTACTAAAACTATTCTCATCATTGTAAGTTTGTTAGGTAAATTCATAATCAAACCATCCTTTCAATTTCTTCGCCGTAAAGGTCGTAATTATCGGCGGATTTTATCACTACATCCACGAAATCTCCAGTAGAAAGCTCTCTGTGAGCACCAAAATAGATTTTCGGGTCTATCTCGATACTTTCTCCACTGCTTCTTCCGTAATACAAGTTATCTTCAAATCCCTCTGTCATAACAGTAAGGGTTTTTCCAATCATTGATTCATTTCGTGAAAGAGAAATTTTTTGACAAAGCTCCATCACTTTATCACGACGGGCTTCTTTTATTTCCGTTGGCAACTGGTCTTTCATCCTTGCAGCAGGTGTTCCCTCTTCGCATGAATAAGCAAATACGCCTACTCGGTCAAACCGCACCTTTTCAAGAAAGTCGCAAAGCTCGGAAAATTCCTCTTCCGTTTCACCGGGGAATCCTGCAATGATGCTTGTACGGAGAGTAATGTCGGGAATTTCCTTTCTCAGCTTTTCAATTAAGGTTTCAAGCTTTTCGCGGGTTGTTTTTCTTCCCATCCTTTTAAGTACACTGCTTGAGCCGTGTTGAACGGGAATATCCAGATATTTTACTATTTTCTCTTCGTTTTTGATAGCCTGTATTAGCTCATCATCGAGCTCCTCAGGGTAAGAATAATGTATACGCACCCATTCTATTCCATCAATCAGACAAAGTTTACGAAGCAGAGAGGAAATCCTCTTTTCTCCATACAAATCAATTCCGTAACGGGTTGTGTCCTGAGCCACTACAATAATTTCTTTTACACCGTCATCTGCAAGTGCCTGTGCCTCGGAAAGTATTGCTTCCTCGCTCCTGCTTCGGTATTTCCCGCGGATATATGGAATGGCACAATATGTACATTTATTGTCACAACCCTCGGCAATCTTTAGATAGGCTGTATAGTGAGGTGTTGTTCTGACTCTCGGCAAATCCTCGGGAACATCCCTGTCTATATCATAAATATATGATGATTTTTTTCCCGAAAGTCCGTCTTTAATTGCCTCGGCAATTTCGTCAAATGCCGTTGTGCCCACAATAACATCAATTTCAGGCAATTCATCCATTATTTCTTTATAAAAACGCTGTGCAAGACATCCGCATACTATAAGCAGTTTACAATTTTGCTCTTTATAGCCTGCCATTTCAAGTATGGTATCTATGGACTCCTGCTGTGCACTTTCGATAAAGCCACAGGTATTTACAATGATGACCTCCGTTTCTTCGGGATTAGGCGTGATTTCAAAACCATTTTCCAGAAGAATACCCATCATATTTTCCGTATCACAAAGGTTTTTGTTACAACCCAAGGATATGAATCCGATTTTTATAGCCACATTGTCACCTCAATCCTCACAAATTATATCATCAAAAGAACACATCTTATTCATTGCACCCTTTATTTCGTCGGGAGAAAATCCACGACGCATAAAGAAGTTAAATATCCTTGTTCGTTCTTTTATATTACTGAAATCAGAATTTTTAAAACGCGTCTGCATCTGGGAAAGGACAATATCATCCTCAACCTCAAAAAAAGCATCTTCAATAGTGTTATCGACGGTTTCGCGGTCAACACCTTTTCGCAACAGCTCGGTACGGATTCGCATTTTTCCCCACTTTTTTATGTTAATTGCATCATGTGTAAAATGCTCAGCATACCGTTTGTCGTTTATATATCCGTAATTTTTCAAAAACTCGATTTCATCTTCTATATCGTTTTCATCATAACCCTTTTCCCTGAATTTATCACGGAGTTCTTTTTCCGTTCTGTCTTTAAATTCAATAAGATACAGGGCGTAATCTCTTATACTAATCATTCAAAAACTCCATAAATACAAGATTGGCACAATCTGTTCCCCGTTTGGTAAGACGAAGTCTGCCACCCTTTATTTCAAGCAGACCTTTTTCCAAAAGAGGGTTTACCCTTTCGGGAAATTCGCCGTTGTATTCTACACCCTTTGTCATTCTGAGCCCGAGCATAAAAAGTTCAAGCTTGCGTTCTTTTTCAGAAATAGGAGTATAGTCCTCTTTTCTGCCCTCACCCTTGATATATCTGTGTATATCCGAGACATTTGAGTAACGTGCACCTTTATAATAGGAGTGGGCTCCTGCGCCAAGGCCAATATAATCTTTATCCTGCCAATAACCGCTGTTATGCCTGCTTTCAAAGCCCTCCTTGGCAAAATTTGAAATCTCATACCTTGAGAGCCCCATGGATTTAAGCCGTTCCTCGGCAAAGTAATACATCTGTCTTTCAGTATCTTCGTCGGGAAGCTGAAGCTCCATATCGTAAAACGGTGTTCCATCCTCCACTATAAGGGAATATGCGGAAACATGGGGGGGATTTATTTTTTCGATACAGTCAAGAGAGTATGAAAGGCTCTCTATTGTCTGATCGGGTGTTGCCAGCATCAAATCTATACTGAAATTTTCAAAACCTGCGTCCTTAATAGCCTCTACACTTTCAAAAATCTCTTTTGAATTGTGGATTCTTCCCAACGCACGAAGCTCGCTGTCATTAAAGGACTGAGCACCCAAGCTGATGCGATTAACACGCTTTTGAAAAAGCTTTTTCAAAATATCGCTGTTAACCGTTCCCGGGTTTGCTTCAACTGTAAATTCATAATCATCAGATAAAGACAAATTACAATTTACGGCATCAACAATTTCCAAGAGATACTCTCCAATTGCTGTGGGTGTACCGCCACCAATGTAAACGGTATCGGTTTCAGTTCCCCTTATACTTTCAATTTCCTTTATGAGTGCATCGGTATATGCCCTGAAAAGTGACTTATCTGTAACCGAATAAAAGTCACAATAAAGACATTTTCTGATGCAGAACGGAATGTGAATATAAATCATATCAGTCAAGCTTGAGAACGGACATAAATGCTTCCTGCGGAAGTTCTACGCTGCCAACCTGCCTCATTCTCTTTTTACCTTCTTTCTGTTTTTCAAGAAGCTTCTTTTTACGTGTAATGTCACCGCCGTAACACTTGGCAAGCACGTCTTTACGCATTGCCTTTACGGTTTCACGGGCTATTACCTTGGCGCCAATTGCTGCCTGAATAGGCACTTCGAAAAGCTGACGCGGAATGGTTTCCTTAAGCTTCTCGGCAATTTTTCTGCCGCGTGCATAGCTCTTTGTAGAATGAACAATAAAGCTGAGAGCATCCACCACATCACCGTTCAAAAGAATGTCAAGCTTCACAAGGTCACTCTTGATATATTCATCCATCTCATAGTCAAAGGATGCGTAACCACGGCTGCGGCTCTTTATTGCATCAAAGAAATCGTAAATTATTTCGTTAAGAGGAAGCTTGTAGTGCAGGTCGGCACGGTCAGAATCAAGGTAGGTCATTCCCACATAATTACCGCGTCGGTCCTGACAAAGCTCCATAATCGCACCAACAAATTCCTGCGGCACATAGATATGTGCATTTACAAAAGGCTCTTCCATATAATCAATTTCTGCAGGAGCAGGAAGATTTGTGGGATTGGATACAAAAAGCTCTTCGCCCGTAGTTTTTATAACTCTGTAAACAACGCTTGGTGCAGTTGTTACAAGGTCAAGGTTAAATTCTCTCTCCAGTCTTTCTTGAATGATTTCCATATGCAAAAGCCCAAGGAAACCGCAACGGAAACCAAAACCGAGAGCCGCACTTGTTTCAGCCTCAAAGGCAAGAGAGGCATCATTTAACTGAAGCTTTTCAAGAGCGTCACGAAGGTCACCGTACTTTGCACCGTCAGCAGGATAGATGCCACAGTAAACCATGGGGTTTACACTGCGGTAGCCTGCAAGAGGCTCAGAAGCAGGATTATTTGCATCAGTTACCGTATCGCCAACCTGAGTATCGCGAACGGTCTTGATGCTTGCGGCAATATATCCAACCTCACCCGCTTTTATAGATTTGGCAGGCATAACACCCTTGGGGTTAAGGTAACCGGTTTCAACAACATCAAACTCACCGCCCGTTGCCATAAAACGGATACGCATACCGGGTTTTATTTCACCCTCCATTACGCGGACATATACAATTACCCCCTTGTATGAGTCATAGTAGGAGTCAAATATAAGTGCACGGGGAGGTGCTGTTTCGTCACCCTTGGGTGCAGGAATGTTCTTTACAATATATTCAGGAATTTCTTCTATATTGATTCCGTTTTTTGCACTTACTCTCGGAGCATCCTCGGCAGGAATACCAATGATGTCTTCAATCTCCTTAACAATATCATCAGGACGTGCTGACGGAAGATCAATTTTATTTATTACAGGGAGAATTTCAAGGTTATGGTCAAGCGCAAGATATGTGTTTGCAAGAGTCTGCGCCTCGATACCCTGTGATGCATCAACCACCAAAAGTGCTCCCTCGCACGCTGCAAGAGAACGTGACACCTCATAGTTAAAGTCAACGTGACCGGGAGTGTCTATAAGATTAAGGATATAATCCTTGCCATCCTCCGCTTTATAATTAAGCCTTACAGCACGGGCCTTGATAGTGATACCTCTCGCCTTTAGAAGGTCCATATTATCAAGTAGTTGCTGTTCCATTTCACGGCTGACAATACTTCCCGTAAGCTCTAAAAGTCTGTCCGCAAGAG
>JAZUPX010000119.1:0-4671 GCA_045605405.1 Clostridia bacterium | reverse complement strand
CATCCGCAGTAGTTTCAGTACCTAAACCAATTTCCCAAGTGTCGGGATTGTGACAATACTGACACCTCATAGGACATCCTTGCATAAATATCACAAACCTGATTCCCGGTCCGTCAACCGTACCGAAGCTTTCTGTGGAGTGAATATAACCTGTATTCATCAGATTTTATCGTGGAAAGTTCTTGCAATAACTTCATCCTGCTGTTCTTTTGTCAGCTTTATGAAGTTAACCGCATAACCACTTACTCTTACTGTAAGCTGAGGGTATTTCTCAGGATGTGCCTGTGCATCGAGAAGTGTTTCTCTTGTAAATACATTTACATTAAGGTGGTGTCCGCCTTTTTCAACATATCCGTCTAAAAGAGAAACGAGATTGTCAATCTGATTTTGTGTTGCTGCCATAAAATAACCTCCTTATTGGTTGTTCAATCATTGATTGGTTAATCAATGATTATCTAAGCCTTCAAAAAGTGTGGGGGAGGAGCAAGCTCCTGCGGAGCATTCCATGTCCACTTCAATATCACCTGCAAAAATTCTGTCATCCTTACCTAGTGCACCGGGAATGATGGAGAATGTATTGGAAATACCGTCCTGCGCATCAAGGAACGGGAATTTTGCAACTGTTGCAAGAGAAGCAATAGCACCGTGGGTGTCACGGCCGTGCATTGGATTGGCACCGGGGGCAAAGGGTTCGCCCTTCTTTCTGCCATCGGGAGTAGCACCAGTATTCTTTCCGTACACAACATTTGAAGTAATAGTAAGGATGGATGTAGTAGGGATACTCTCGCGGTATGTGTGGTTCTTCCTGATATGCTCCATAAATCTATGGAGTACGTTATATGCGATTAAGTCAACGCGGTCGTCGTCATTTCCGTATTTGGGGAAGTCACCCTCAACCTCATAATCCACAACAATTCCCTGCTCATTACGAATTGCTTTAACCTTGGCATACTTAATTGCAGACAAGGAATCAGCAACAACAGAAAGTCCTGCTATACCTGTTGCAAACCAACGGGTAACATTTTTATCGTGAAGTGCCATCTGTATTTTTTCGTAACAGTATTTATCGTGCATATAGTGAATGATGTTAAGCGTATTTACATAAACTTCTGCAAGCCACTCCATCATTTCATCGTATTTTTCCATAACTTCATCATAGTCGAGATATTCAGACTCGATGGGACGGAATTTAGGTGCTATTTGCTTGCCAGAAATCTCGTCTACACCGCCGTTGATTGCATAGAGCAAACATTTTGCAAGGTTTGCTCTTGCACCGAAGAACTGCATTTCCTTACCAAGACGCATAGATGATACGCAACATGCAATAGCGTAGTCGTCACCGTGAGTGATTCTCATTATATCGTCATTTTCATACTGTATAGAAGATGTTTCAATAGAAAGCTTCGCACAGTAACGCTTAAAATTAATGGGGAGATTAACCGACCAAAGCACCGTAAGATTTGGTTCGGGAGCAGGTCCGAGATTTGTAAGAGTGTGGAGGTAACGGAAGCTCATCTTTGTTACCATATGTCTGCCGTCGATACCGACACCTGCAATGGATTCCGTTACCCATTGAGGGTCTCCGGAGAAAAGTGCATTGTACTCAGGTGTTCTTGCAAATTTTATAAGACGGAGCTTCATTATGAAATGGTCAACCATTTCTTGAATTTCAGATTCGGTAAATGTTCCGTTGCGAAGGTCTCTTTCAGCATAAACATCAAGGAATGTAGAAGTTCTGCCGAGTGACATCGCTGCACCGTTCTGCTCCTTAACAGCAGCAAGATAACCGAAATAAAGCCACTGAATGGCCTCTTTTGTGTTACGGGCAGGCTTTGAAATATCAAAACCATAACTAAGAGCCATTTTCTTCAAATCCTCAAGAGCTCTTAACTGTTCAGAAAGTTCTTCCCTGGCACGGATAACGTGCGAATACATTGCACTGCGGGTTGTTTCTTTCTGTTCTGCTTTGTCTGCAATAAGATAGTCAACACCGTAAAGTGCAACTCGACGATAGTCACCGATAATTCTTCCTCTGCCGTATGCATCGGGAAGTCCTGTAATAATATGACTTGAACGGCAGGCTCTCATTTCGGGGGTATATACATCAAATACGCCTGCGTTATGTGTTTTTCTGTGAGTTGTGAAAAATTCTTTAACATTAGGGTCAATTGTATATCCGTTGTCGGCACAAGCCTTTTCTGCCATACGGATGCCACCATAAGGCATAAGAGCACGTTTAAAGGGCTTGTCCGTCTGGAAACCTACAATTTTTTCCTTATCCTTGTCAAGGTATCCGGGTGCGTGGGAAGTTATTGTTGATATAACCTCAGTATCCATATCAAGAACGCCGCCTGCTTCACGCTCTTGTTTGGACAGCTCAAGCACCTGTTCCCATAAATCAAGTGTGTTCTGTGTGGGAGCTTCGAGGAATGCTTCATCTCCCTCATACGGTGTGTAGTTGTGCTTGATGAAACTTCTGACATTTACATCCTTAGTCCAAGTTCCTTTCTTGAAATCTGCCCAATATTCTGTGTTGGTATACATGCTTTAATCCCTCTTTCGAATGGTTATATCGATATTAAAAAAACAATATATATTGTTTGAAAAAATGTGTGCTAAATACTACATATGGTATTATAGCACACAAGGACTGTAAAGTAAATAGTAAATTTACTATATTTTGTAGAATATTTTATTTAAATGTATTTTTTGATAGGTGTAGTTATTATTTTTTGCAGCAATAGAGCAGTGTTTTCAAGGTCTGATTTATCAATAATTTCGTTTGCACTGTGAATATATCTCGTGGGAATTGAAATAGTTCCAGATGCAATTCCCTCACCGCTGAGATGAATTGCTCCTGCATCAGTACCGCCATAGCTTGCGGCTTCAAGCTGATAGGGGACAGGCGCTTGCTTTGCGCAGTCAATAAGAAGATTCTTTACAGATTCGTGAATGATAAAGGATGAATCCTTTATTTTAACTGCAGGGCCTTTTCCAAGACGGAGGTTAAGTTCCAGAGATTCAGGAGTATCGCCTACGTTTGAAACATCTACTGCAACAGCCATATCAGGATTTATTGAAAAAGCGGATGTTTTTGCACCCCTCAGCCCGACTTCTTCCTGGGCGGTAAATACTGCATAAATATCATTTTCAGTTGATTGAGCATTCTGCATTGCACGGATAAGCGCCCAACAGCCTGCGCGGTCGTCAAGGGCTTTACCCATTATTCTTTTTCCTATAACTTCAAAATTACTTGAATATGATGCCATATCACCAATCTGAACAGATTTCTCTGCTGTTTCCCGACTGTCTGCACCAATGTCGATATACATTTTTTCAAAACTTACAGTTGAAGGATTCTCTTTGTTTTCGTAAGAAATTTTACCTTTTACGCCGTTTGTAAATTCAACGCTTGAATTTACAGAATTGTACTTTTGTACTCCTCCGATTATTGAAAAACGCAGAAATCCCTTGCCGTCAATATAATTTACCATAAATCCAATTTCATCCATATGTGCCGCAAGCATTAGTCTTTTACCGTTGCCCTTTTTATGGCATATCAGATTTCCCAATGCATCGGTGTAAATTTCATCACAATAAGATGAAAGCTGATTTTTTATAATTTCACGTATATTGTTTTCCCGTCCTGACGGAGAAACAGCCATCACAAGCTCTTTAAGAAGTTCCATTAAAGACCACTCCTTTCAATATTTTTAAGCACAGCCCTTGCAAGTTTGTACACTCTTTCGCTGTCCTCGAGATTCATAACGCTGACAGGGGAGTGAATATACCTGCAGGGAACGGCAAGCACCGCTGTTTTTACACCTGCACAGCTTCTTTGTATTGCACCTGCATCCGTGCCGCCCATACCTGTACGTTTAATTTGAAGTTTTATATTATTATCTTCAGCCGTTTTCTTTATGAAATCATAATAATGCTTGTCGGAAATAGCGGCACGGTCCATTGCCGTCATAACGGCACCACTGCCGAGATTGGTTACCTGATTATGCGGTTTGCTTCCATAAACATCGGAGCAGGTTGTCCCCTCAATTACAAGTGCAAGATCAGGCTTTATATTATATGCCGCAACTGTTGCACCGCGGAGACCGACCTCCTCCTGAACGCTGAATACAAAATACATATCACTGTCGTAATCTTCTTTCATCAGCTCAAGGAGTATTGCACAGCCTACTCTGTCATCCAAGGCCTTGCTTTTTACAAGCTTATTACCGAATTCGGTATATTCTCCGTCAAAAACTGCATAGTCACCCAAGCTTACAAGATTTTTAGCGGATTCCCTATCCTTAGTGCCAATGTCAATGCATAAATCCTTAATTTTTAGAGGAGAAGTAACTTCATCTCCCTTTTGCAAGTGAATTGCCTTTGCGGAGATAATGCCGGGAACTCTATTGTCACCGATTAAAACCTTTTTACTGCAGAGGACAGCAGTTTCGATTCCCCCGAGAGTGTCAAACTTCAAAAATCCGCTGTCCGTAATTTCTGTTATAATCAGCCCGACCTCGTCCATATGGGCTGAAACCATAATTTTTTTACCATTGCCTTTTTTGTGACATATAAGATTACCGATTGAATCAATATAAATTTCGTCAGCAACAGCTTTTTCTTTGATAAAATCTCTTACCGCATCCTCAAAACCTGAGGGTGCACCAA
>JAZUPX010000118.1:0-8311 GCA_045605405.1 Clostridia bacterium | reverse complement strand
GGTAATGTGTGGAGATTTCCGTATATTGTAGGTCAGTACGGTGGTGCAGCGATTATTCTTATTTACTTTCTGTTTCTGACAGTTTTTGGACTGCCTATTATGACTATGGAATTTGCCGTAGGCCGTGCCAGTCAGAAAAGTATAGCAGAGTCCTTTCAGACTCTTGAACCGAAAGGCACAAAGTGGCATTGGTTCAGCTGGATTGGTATGGCAGGTAACTATCTTCTTATGATGTTTTATACCACCATCACGGGCTGGATGTTTGCCTATTTCTTCAAAATGGCAAAGGGAGACTTTGTCGGTCAGACTGTTGAGGAAGTAACTGCACAGTTCGGTGCGTTTACAGGAAGTGCTCCTTTAGTTGTGGGATTTATGATTCTGTCGGTTGCAATAGGCTTTCTTATCTGTTCTTTCGGCCTCGAGAAAGGCGTAGAGAAAATCACAAAAACAATGATGCTTGCACTCCTTGCCATAATTGTTATTCTTGCAATTCGTTCTATAACCTTGTCAGGTGCAGGTGAGGGACTTAAATATTACCTTGTTCCCGATTTTGCCAGAATGAAAGAGCAGGGAATAGGCGAGGTGGTTTTTGCAGCCCTCGGTCAGGCGTTCTTTACTCTTTCAATCGGCATGGGCTCTATGGCTATTTTCGGTAGCTATATTTCCCAGGACCGCCGTCTTGCAGGTGAATCATTATCAATTGCTGTTCTTGATACTTTTGTAGCATTTTGTGCAGGCCTTATTATTATTCCTGCCTGCTTTGCATACGGTATTGAACCCGGTGCAGGCCCGGGACTTATTTTCCAGACACTTCCCAATCTTTTCAATGCAATGCCCGGCGGAAGAATCTGGGGTACTCTTTTCTTTGCATTTATGATTTTTGCAGCTGTATCCACAGTTGTTGCTGTGTTTGAAAATATCATTTCATTTGCAATGGATAAGGGAATGTCACGAAAGAAAGCGTGCATTGTGAATTTCTTCGCAATAATAATTCTTTCGCTTCCCTGTGCATTGGGATTCAATGTTTTGTCATTTATCACACCTCTCGGTGCAGGAACAGGTATTCTTGACCTTGAAGACTTTATTATAAGCAACAACATCCTGCCCCTCGGTTCTCTTGTTTATGTGCTTTTCTGTACCGTTAAAAAATACGGCTGGGGATGGGATAATTTCATCAATGAAGCAAACGAAGGAAAGGGACTAAAGTTCCCCACGGCACTCAAGATATATGCTAAATATATTCTGCCTGTTATTCTTGTTGCTTTCTGGATTATAGGTATAGTTAATATGTTTATAAAATAGTTGACAACAAATGCGGTAAATGTTATAATTTGTTATTGAAGAAAGCACCGAACAGGTTCGGTGCTTTTCTTGTAAGATATACGAAGGAGAAATCATTATGAGAAATGTAACCGAAATATTCGGAAGCAAGGTTTTTAACGCATCGGTAATGAAAGAAAGACTTCCCGAGGAAATCTACAACCTGATGCAAAGAGCCATCAAAAATAATAAGCGTCTTGATATTGATGTTGCAAATGTTGTTGCCAACTCTATGAAGGATTGGGCAATTGAAAATGGGGCAACACACTATACTCATTGGTTTCAGCCTATGACGGGTGTCACTGCAGAAAAGCACGACAGCTTCATTTCTCCATCAGGGGATTCCAAGGTAATTATGGAATTTTCAGGCAAGGAGCTTGTTCAGGGTGAGTCTGACGCATCAAGCTTTCCCTCAGGCGGACTCCGTGCAACCTTTGAAGCACGCGGATACACCGCTTGGGACCCCACAAGCTATGCTTTCATAAAGGATAACACTCTGTGTATTCCTACTGCATTTTGTTCCTACGGCGGTGAGGCACTTGACCAGAAAACACCTCTTCTTCGCAGTATGGAAGCCATTGACAGACAGGCAATGCGTATTTTGAAGCTTTTCGGTCACGAGAATGTTACGGGTGTAAAAACTACCGTAGGTCCCGAGCAGGAATATTTCTTAGTTGAAAAAGATACATACTATAAGCGTCCAGACCTTGTATTTGCAGGCAGAACACTTTTCGGTGCAAAGCCTCCCAAGGGGCAGGAGCTTGATGACCATTACTACGGAAGCATCAAACCCCGTGTAATGAGCTTTATGCACGACCTTGACGAGGAACTGTGGAAGCTTGGTATCCTTGCTAAAACAGAGCATAATGAAGCGGCTCCTGCACAGCATGAGCTTGCTCCCATATATACAACAACAAATATTGCCGCTGACCACAATCAGCTTACTATGGAAATGATGCAGAAGGTCGCACAGCGTCACGATTTAATCTGTCTGCTTCACGAAAAACCTTTCAAGGGTGTAAACGGCAGCGGTAAGCATAACAACTGGTCAATCACCACAAGCACAGGCAAGAATCTTCTTGACCCAGGTGAAACACCCCACGAAAACGCACAGTTTTTGCTTTTCCTCTGTTCAGTTATCAAGGCAGTTGACGATTATCAGGACCTTCTGCGTGCATCGGTTGCAAGTCCCGGTAACGACCATCGTTTAGGTGCTCACGAAGCACCTCCTGCAGTGGTTTCAATCTTCCTCGGTGAAGAACTAAGCGAAATTCTTGAGTCTATTGAGGAGGATAAGGAGTACGGCGGACGTGAAAAAACACAAATCAAAATCGGTGTACACGTAATTCCCAAGTTCCCCAAGGATACTACTGACCGTAACAGAACAAGTCCCTTTGCATTTACAGGCAACAAGTTTGAATTCAGAATGCTCGGCTCTGCATCTTCTATTTCAGATGTCAATGTTGTTATAAATACAGCAGTTGCAGAGAGCCTTCGTCAGTTTGCAGACGAGCTTGAAAATGTGGATGACTTTGAAACGGCACTTCACGACCTTATAAAGAAGACTATAAAAGAGCATAAGCGTATAATCTTCAACGGAAACGGCTATGATGACAAGTGGCTTCAGGAAGCGGAGGAGAGAGGACTCCTCAATCTTCCCACAACACCTGATGCACTTCCAAAAATTATTGATAAGAAAAATGTAGAGCTTTTTGAAACCCACCGTGTTTATTCCGAGGTTGAGCTTAAAAGCCGTCTTGCGGTGCTTCTTGATAACTACCGCAAGATACTTAGGATTGAAGCGCTTACAATGATTGAAATGTCAAGAAAGGATATTATGCCTGCCATTTCAAAATTTATCGGGGAGGTTTCTACTGCACTTAATTCAAAGCGCAGTGCAGTAAAGGGCGTTTCCTGCAAGTATGAAGAATCCGTTATTGAAAAAGCGGCAACTCTCCTTGATACAATGCTTGACAGAACAGATGCCCTCGACAAGCTTCTTGCAGAGGTTAAGACCATAAAGGATACACAGCTTAAAGCAAATTTCTACCGTGACAGTGTAATTCCTGTGATGGAGGAACTCCGCGCGGCTGCAGACGAGCTTGAAGTAATCTGTGACAGAAATATCTGGCCGTATCCTGATTACAGCGAAATGCTTTTTGGTGTTAAATAATTAAAAAATTTATTAACAGAATAAAAAAATCACCCATAATATATACTAACAGGGGTGATTGATATGAAATATAAAAGCGAACCTCAGAAAAACTACGAACCCGAGGAAATTGAATATGACGTTCTGGTGGATACCAATTCAGTGGCATCTGCGACGGAATGTACGGGACTTATGTACGCCCCGCCCGAGGATGAGTATGAGGCGGAGAGCTACAGTAATATTTACAATGTCCCAAAAACTCCCAATAAAATGGAAAAGAAGCTAAAATAAAGTAAAAAGGATTTCACAAAAGTGAAATCCTTTTTACTTTATAGCAATTATTACTCTGTCATTATTTCCATAGTCCTTATAAACTTGAACTTCGGAGAAAGCTTTCAGCAATGCTTTTACACTTTCACCCTGATTATAGCCTATTTCAAGGGCAAGCATACCGCCTTTTTCAAGTGCGGTATATGATTTTTCTGCTATTACTTTATAAAAATCAAGTCCGTCAAGTCCGCCGTCAAGTGCCCTTTTCGGTTCAAAACGGCTTACCTCAAGGGTACTCACAACATCGCTTTCAATATAGGGCGGATTGGAAACTATTATATCGTATCCTTTTGGAATTTCGTCTGCCAAGACATCAAGCGGAAATACATCAGTTTTGTTCTTTCCACCGTTAAGACTTGCATTTGTCTTTGCCATTTCAAGAGCATTTTCTGAAATATCTGTAAGGTCACAGTGTGAGCCTTTAATAAAGTGTACAAGGGATATTCCGATGCATCCGCTTCCCGTACACAGGTCAAGCATTTTAGGGGCTGAAAACTGATTTTTTTCAATTATTTTTTCAACAAGACATTCTGTGTCAGGACGGGGGATAAGGGTGTCTGAATTAAGATGGAAAGTAAGTCCCATAAATTCCTTTTGCCCCAATATATACGCCACGGGAATGCCTTCTGCTCTTTTTTCTATATACTCATTAAAAAGAGCAAGCTCATCGTCCTTTGGATATTCAAATATCAGTGCCGCATCGCTTTTTCCCGTTGCGGAGGCAAGTAAAACACGGGCATCAAGCATTGGAGATTCGCTTCCCGAAAGCTTTTCTGCCGCTTTTTTCAACAAATCTCTTACCATTTGTCGTCCTCTTTGTTTTCTGTAAGAACAGCCTTCATTGATTCAATTGCAACTTCAAGCTGACTATCATCAGGCTCACGTGTTGTGATGTTCTGTAACCACATACCGGGTCGGCTTATTACACATACAACCTTGTTTTTGCTTCTTCCTGCCCAGCGGATAATTTCGTAGCTGATGCCTGCAACAACGGGGAGAAGAAGAAGCTTCATCCCAAGCCTTACCCACATATTTCCCCACGAAACAAAGGAGAAAAGTATAATACTTATTATCATTACATACACAAGGAAGCTTGTACCGCAACGGGGATGAAGCCTTGACATACTGCGTGCATTTTCCACCGTCAGGTCAAGTCCTGCTTCATAACAGAATATTGTCTTATGTTCTGCACCGTGGTACTGGAAAACCCTCTTGATGTCCTCCATTCTGGAGGCAAGAAGTACATATCCGAGGAAAATACTGATTCTAATAATACCCTCAATAAGTGTTTTAATAAGGTTACTTTTTATAATATTTTCCAAAAGGCTTGTAATGAAGTGGGGAAGTACAAAAAATAAGCCTACTGAAAAAATAACCGATATAAAAAGTGAAAAGTAAATGACAATATCCTTTACTTTATCACCGAATTTCTCTGTAAGCCACTTGTCAAATTTTGATTCGCTGTCATCCTCGAGGTCAACAAATTCCGCACTCCACATAAGTGCACGAATACTGGAAATCATTGAATCGAAGAACGCAAATACCCCTCTTATAACAGGGATTTTATTTACATGATATTTTGTTACAAGGCTGCTTACGGCACGTCTGTCAATTTCAATTTCACCGTCAGGCTTTCTGACAGCAGTTGCAATTTCCTTGGGACCGCGCATCATAACACCTTCCATTACGGCACTTCCGCCAATGGAGGTAATATGCTCCTTTTTCTCCATATCACTCACTCCTTTAAAAACAAATACACAATAATTATATCACACCGTAGCAGCATTTTCAATATATATAACCCCTAAAAAAACGAATTTTGTGTGAACATTAAATGACATTTTAATTACAAATGCTCCTTTCTTATTGTAATTGCTTTTAAAAAAGTGTATAGTATATATGGAAAATTGTTTTTAATTGAGAAAGGTAAGGAGTACATATGAAATTACCGTGGGAAAATAAAAATAAATCATGGGGAATAACGGCGTTTCTGACAATTGCTGCGTCTATAATTTTCTTTCTTGTGTTATACAGATGGGACAAGGTGTCTCAGATTATAGGGCTTTTTACAGAAAGTCTTGCGCCTATTACATACGGACTGATTCTCGCTTACTTGCTCAATCCGTTGGTGAATGTGATAGAGCACTCTCTCTTGTTGCCCCTGTTTAACAAAATATTCAGGAAAAACAGAAAGCGTGCAGCAGGCTTTGCAAGAGGAATTTCAATCTTTTTTGCGTGGATTGTTTCAGTAGTATTTGTGGTTGTTATTTTTGCCCTCATTATTCCTGAACTGTATTCAAGCATAGAAACACTTATTTCTAAAATACCCGAATACAGTGCGCATATCGTTGAAGAGGCAACTAAGATTCTGAAAGAAAACCCCGAAATAGTAATTTACATTCAGGACCTTACAGAGAATTTCAGTACAGACTTTACGAAGATTATGACAGGCGTAAAAGATTGGATTCCCAATCTGAATGTAATGATAACAGGCCTTACAGACAGTGTATGGGCAGTTGTTTCCGTTTTGTTCAATATTTTGGTGGGTATAATTGTGTCTGTATATGTGCTCAAGGATAAGGAAAAATTTGTGGCACAGTTCAAGAAACTTTTTTACAGCACAATGTCTTACAGAAAGGCTAATAATACAATTGCATTCTGGCGTCTAACACACGATAAGTTTGGTAATTTTATAACGGGAAAAATATTTGATTCATTGATAATAGGTATACTTTGTTTTATAATTCTCATTGTTGCAAATATGCCTTATGCGGCACTTATAAGCGTAATTGTAGGTGTTACTAATGTTATACCTTTCTTCGGACCTTTTATCGGTGCAATTCCCAGTGCGTTTCTTGTTCTTTTGGTTGACCCTTTAAAGTGTATAACCTTTGTAATCATTATTATTCTTCTTCAGCAGTTTGACGGAAATATCCTCGGACCTAAGATTCTTGGTGATACAACAGGAGTTTCAAGCTTCTGGGTAATGTTTTCAATTATGCTTGGCAGCGGACTTTTCGGCGTAGTGGGAATGGTATGCTCCGTTCCTGTGTTTGCAGTTTTTTATACTTTGGTTAAAGACGGATGCCATATTGCGCTAAGGAAAAAAGGTATTGATTATTCAACTGATACCTTTGAAAGAATTGACCATATTGATGAAGATACAAAAGCACCCAAATGGATTAATAAATAGTTATCAGAAATCTTTAGTATTTCACGGAGGAATTATTTATGCCGTTCTTTTTATCACAACTTCTGACATATGTTTTTGTTTTTATAATTTACTTGTTTGTTTATGTAATAATCAGAATGATTTTTCTTGACATCCGCACGATGTACAGAAAAAAGACTGGGGGACTTGCTGACGCATACCTCAAACTCATAAATTTAAGGCACAAGCTTGACTTCTTTGTGGATGAAAGTTATGAAATATCAGACAACGAAGTCATCGGCAGAGGTAATAAATGTGATATTAGTATTGCCGACAAATATATGTCAATGAAAAACAGCCGAATATTCAAGATTTCGGGTAAATTTTATCTGGAAGATATGGGAAGTACAAACGGAACGTTCCTTAACGGAGAACCGCTGGGGGATACTGCCGTAGAGCTTCTTGACGGTGACAAGATTACCATTGGCAGGGTTAATTTCCTGTTTGTTCTTCCTCCTAAAACCGAATAGAGGTGAGTTTTATGCAAAAATTATTTCATAATATAAAGCCTCTTTTACTGCTTCTGCTTTTGAATATTATTGGTGTTGCGGTAATCTACCTTAATGGAATGCAAACAGAAAATATGGTGCTCCTTTGCGGTATTATGTGCGTTATAAGTATTGTCACATATGTCATAATAACCCTTTGTGATTTGGGAGACCCGTATCTGTTTGTGATTGTTTCTCTGCTTTGTTCTATCGGTATAATTATGCAGATAAGAATTCAGCCCTCCAACGGAATGAAGCAGATGGTACTTTACCTCGGCGGAGTGGTATGCTTTTTCGCGGCATTGTTCCTTTATAGAGCGTTTCGTAAGAAATTAAGAAAATACACCCTCATTTATTGGGGTGTATCTATGGCACTTTTTTTGCTTACCCTGATTTTAGGCGTGGTTACAAAAGGTGCTAAAAACTGGATAAGAATCGGAAGTCTTTCTGTCCAGCCTGCAGAATTTATCCGCATACTTTTTGTCTTGTCGATGGCAGCAATATTTACCAATGCACGAAACTCCACATCAGGAAAGTCCAAGTCAAAAGCAGATGATAAGGAAAGAAAAAAACTCAGACAAATAAGACTTGTCATTGCGGCAGGAATGGCATTTTCAAATGCAATGTTTCTTTTTCTGCAACGCGAATGGGGAATAGCACTTTTGTTCTTTGCAATATATATTGCCTTTCTTTATATTTACGGGGAGAATAGATTGTTTTTCTGTGCAAATATACTTCTCGTATTGTTTGCTGCATTTATAGGTGTAAAATATATGAGCCACATTCAGGTGCGTGTTGATGCGTGGCGTG
>JAZUPX010000117.1:0-4236 GCA_045605405.1 Clostridia bacterium | reverse complement strand
CCCACAGAACGACATGGCTACATCCGACTTGTAGATGATTCCATTCCCGAGGGTACACCCATTTGCTAAATTAAGCAGCAAAAAACACAGCTTCAAAATTGAAGCTGTGTTTTTTTGTATATTTAGGTACTAAGCGGATATTATATTCATAGGTGATTATATGAAATTACGTGATTTATTTCTGTATAAATACTCCCCAAAAGAAAGCTTTAATATAAAGGAAGCCGTTCCCTCCGAAAAATATCCGGTACAAAAAAATGAGGGCGGACCTGAGCTTACGGGAAATTTCCGCAAGGATTTCAAAAAACTTAAAGATGAATTTGCTTTTGGAACAAGTGGAGATATTAAAATACGTGAATTCACAATACGCATAAACGAAAAAGACCATGAAGCTGTTATATTTTTTATAGATGGACTTGTAAACAAACAGTTTGTCAATGACTTCATCTTGAAACCGCTTATGCTTAAAAGTCGCGAAATAGAAGTTTCAAGTTTTCGTGCCATCGGAGAAATTTTACTGTCTCAAAGCGAATATAAAGAGACTAATGTAATTGGTGAGCTTACTTTTGACCTTAATTTCGGCAGCGCGATTATGCTTGTTGACGGGGCTAAAAAAGCATACTCTCTTGATGTAAAGGGTTGGCAGCACAGAGGTGTTGAAAGCCCACAGACAGAAAGGATTATCCGAGGTCCTAACGATGCTTTTTCCGAGCAATTAAGAGAAAACACCGCACTTATACGTCATCTCATACGAAACAAAAGTCTTATCTGCAAAGAGTACAAAGTGGGCAAAATCAGTCAGACACCTGTTTCCGTAATGTATATTGAAAATGTTGCAAATACTTCTCTGGTGGAAGAAACTCTCAGGAGGATTGAAGGGATTGATGTTGACTATATCTTCGCCGCTGCTGAGCTTGAACAGTATATAGAAGATAAGTCTGTCACAACACTTCCGCAGTTTCTCTCAACGGAAAGACCTGACCGTGCATCACGGGCACTGCTCGACGGCAGGGTTGTCATAATTGTTGACGGCTCGCCTTTTGTACTGATTCTTCCTACCACCATATATGAGCTTAACGAATCAGCCGAGGATAGTTACCTCAGATACCCTTATGTCAATGCCATTCGTATAATCAGATGGATTTCCTTTGTTTTATCATTGCTTTTACCGGGGCTTTATGTGGCAGTAGTAAGCTTTCACGCAGAGCTTTTGCCTACGGGAATACTGATGTCAATTATTTCAAGCAGAGAGCCTGTTCCTTTCCCTGCCCTGGTAGAAATAATAATTATGGAAATTTCCCTTGAAATTATCCGAGAAGCAAGTATACGTGTCCCTGAAGCATCGGGCAGCACATTAAGTATCGTAGGTGCGCTGATACTCGGACAAGCCGCTGTTTCTGCAGGAATTGTAAGCCCGATACTCATTATTATTGTTTCAATTACAGCAATCGGCTCTTTTGCAACACCTAATTATTATCTTGGACTGTCAGCAAGAATCCTGAGATTTGCCTATATTTTCTTAGGTGCTGTTGCTGGATTTTTGGGAATAATTTCAGGACTATTTGTAAATATCCTTCTGTGGACAGACACAAAGTCTATGGGTATGCCTATGGGTGTTCCTTTTGCACCTGTAACAAAAAAGGGAATCCCTGCCTCCCTTTTTGTTCCTCCTATATGGAAGCAGGAAGACCGTGACGACTACGTAAATGTAAGACGCAAGAAACGGCAGGCGCATATTTCCCGAAAGTGGAAGGAGTGAAACAATGCAGAATAAAAGCGGCAGTATCAGTACAGCAATTATCTGTTCATGTGCCATACTTTCAAAATATCTCGTAATACTTCCCGAATATATGGTCAAGTACGTCGGCAACGCCGCATGGCTTGACATACTGGGAAAATGTATTGTCGGGACTTTTTCCTTGCTCCTTGTACTGTGGTTGTACAAGCCTTTTGCCCCTATGTGCCTGACGGAGATTTTCCATATTTCTCTTGGTAAAGTCGGAGCAGTATCTTTGAGGTATATATATATAATTTTCTTTACACTTTTTAATTCATTGCTTTTCAGGCTTCTCATAGAGGCTCTGAGCACCGTAATGGCAACAACGGCACCTGATGAATTTTTTGCCTTGTTTGTCCTTGTGGCGGTCTTTGTCGCTGCATACAGCGGAGTACGGGCGACAACGAATTTAAGTGCTGTTATTTTTCCTCTCGTTCTAATTACGGTCTTTACCGTTGTTCTTGCCCTTTTTCCACATTACAGAATTGAGAACATTACACCGATTTTCGGTAAAAGCAATAAGGTTTTATTAAAAGGAATTTTTATAAAACATTTTGGATTTCCTGAAACTATTCTCCTGTTTTTCTTTGCCCCTCTTCTGGGCAGCTACAAAGAGCTTAAAAGGGCAGGATTTATTACATTTGCCATCATAAGTTTCATCTCGGTTTCATTCACTCTTGCCTATTGTCTGACTGTGCCCTATCCTGCATCGGGTAGCTTCTTTCTTCCATTTTACCAGATGACAAGGATGATAAAATCAGGAGCATTTCTGCAAAGGCTTGAGCCTATTGTAGTTTTCGTATGGACAGGATTTGTAATGTGCAGTATGAGTATCCTTATATCCGTGGCTTCACGGCTTGCAACCTCTCACAAAGGAAAAACAAAAGAAACAGCCTTTGTTCCGATAATCACTATCATAACATTTTTTGTTGCAATGTTTCCCGAAAGCGAAAGCAGTGCCTTTTATATCTACGAAAGGCTTTTAAGCTCCAGCACAGTACTCTTCCCGACACTTCCCGTTATAATCCTGACCGTTGCACGCGTACGAAGAAAGGCGGCGAAGACATGAGAAAGATATTGACTGTTATTTTCATTTTTGTTGTACTTTTTAGCGGATGTTCCTACAGTACTGATGTGGAAAATCAGGCATTTGTCGTTGCTATAGGTATAGACAAGGGTGATTCTTTTCCCCTTAAAACCACGTTCATTTTTCGCAATCCAGGCGGAGGCAGCGGTGGAGGCGGAGGTGGTGGGGGAGGTGGTGGCGGAGATGAGAAATCCCCCTCTACCCCAAAACCCGACTCTGTAACTGTTGAAGCACCCACCGTTTACTCTGCAGTGAGAAAGCTGGACTCTATAAAAAGCAAAACCATAAACCTCTCGCATATAAAAATCGTTGTATTTTCCGATGAAATAGCCAAAGAAGGAGTAAAGGATTACCTTAGGGCCTTTGCATCCTCAAGGGATTTCAGACCCAATACCTATGTTTGTATAGCCAAAGGAGACGCAGGAGAATATCTCAAAGAAGTAAAGCCTGCTCAGGAAATATTTATTGAAAAGTATTACGACAATATAATGCACAAAGTTGCTGCTGATAAGGTGAATGAGGCATATCTATATTACCTTTACTTCAATGTATCTGAAAACTTTTCGGGAAGTCTTGTTCCACTTGCAGCACTTAACAAAAGCAAGGATTCTGCCCCATCACCCGATGCAAACCCCGAAGGTGATGACTTTGAATATGAGTCGAGGGCGGGAGAAATTATGCGTGATGCCGAAAACCCTGCTGAAATGCTGGGAAGTGCAATAATGAGAAATGATAAAATGGTTGGCACATTGGGAAGCTTCCATACCGATTTGGCAAGAATTATCTGTGATGAGTACTATCCCCGTAATTACAGCATAAGATATCCCGAAAAGAATGATTTTCTTACAATCAGACTTATTCAGCAGGAAAGTACGCAAATAAAAACAAAACTTGTCAACGGCAATGCAGAAATAGTGATATATGTTCCAATTTCAATTGAATATGTTGATGCAGGAAAAATTGAAAATAATATAGAAGAATCTAAAAAATTCTGTGATTATCTTGAAAACAAGCTGAATGAAAAATCAAAGGAATTAATTTACGACTCTCAATTTGTTTACAAAGCGGATATACTTGGGCTCGGAAACTCAATGAAACGGCACTTTACGGATATGAAAGAGTGGAAGAAATGGAACTGGAAAGATAAGTACTCCACCGCACACATAAAGGTCGCATTTGATGTGGAATATGCAGATTTTGAAGAAGCTAACTGAGGTATGTTATGAATATTTACAAAATACTCTTTGTCTTACTTTTTATATGGTGCAGTGTTTACAACATTTCTCTTTCAAGAGAATGTTTCAGGCTGAAAAACCACTTTTCCGCAATTAACTCGGTATTATTTCAGCTTAAAGTCGGATCGTAGCCATGT
>JAZUPX010000116.1:0-6766 GCA_045605405.1 Clostridia bacterium | reverse complement strand
GAGCAGATTTACGTAGCTTTTCAACAGCGTAGGATATATCTTCTTCACCGCTATAATAAGCTACACGCACAGTTTTTTCTCCTGCGCGCCGTTTATCGCAAAAGCTCTTTTCACACACTTCTTTTTTAAGGAGTGCGTTGACCGTTGCTCTTGCACCTCGTCCAAGCACGCTTTTAATCTGGGACATTTCAGCACTGCCCTCGCTCTGCTCCAAAAGCATTATAAGACGCTGCTGCCCTGCCCCTGTTACGGACTCTTTGAGGTCGTAATATTTATGAGTAAGTGAAATCCACTCTTCAAATTTTGCATCTGTTCCCGGAGGAATGCATAGCTGTGCCGCCTCCGAAAATGTACAAAAGTACCTTTCACGCATATAAAAACACAAATCAATACCGTTTTTTGTGAGAACGGGCAACTCGTCGGTTACGGAGCGTATAGGTTTAAGGGAGTCGAAGTCACTCTTTTCCTTAATTGCCGTAACAAAAGCCTCTTTGGGCATATTTCCTCCGCCGAAAGAAACCTTTACCCTCACCCCCGGAACAATTTTATCCTCCATTTCGGGGGGGACGAGATAGTCAAAGGGCTTGTCAATATTCAGGTTTGTAGTATTAACATAAACCTGAGCAATCATAATTATTCCTCAATAGCTTCCTTTGTAGCTTCATATTCAGCAACAGCATCGGAAAATCTCTGAGCTGCACTGCCTTTTACACACTTGATTTTTCCGTTTGCAATTTCGTTAATTGCACGGGAAACGGTCTTATCATTGGTTGAATCTGACTGAAGCTGGCGTGCGCGCTTTGCAGTCATAATGACAAGAGAATAACGGGAATCAAGTCCCTCCATAAGTTTGGAGATTTCGGGATACAACATAATTAATTACCTTCCTTTATTTAATAAATTCTTCTTTAACAAAATTATAGTTGCGTGCCATCACGCATTTTTCCGCCTCAATAATACTGTGAAGACGGCACACTGCATCGGAAACTGTGTCGTTTACGAGAACATAGTTGTATTTATCTATGTACTTAAACTCAGCTTTCGCTCTTTCAAGACGCTGTTTAATAACCTCGTCAGTTTCCGTTCCTCTTCCGCGGAGACGTTCTTCAAGAATCTCTACAGACGGGGGAATAACGAAAACAAATACTGCCTCGGGATAGTGGGAACGCACCTGAAGAGCGCCCTGCACCTCGATTTCCAGTATTACATTCTTTCCTTCTTCGAGCTTTTCCATAACGGCATCCTTGGGTGTGCCGTAGTAATTGTCACAAAATACTGCGTGCTCTAAAAATCCGCCCTCGTCAATCTTTTTCCTAAACTCCTCATGGGTGAGGAAAAAGTAGCTGACACCATCCACCTCTCCGTCACGGGGAGCACGGGTGGTTGCTGAGACGGACAGTGCACAATCGTCATATTTACTCAGATATTCCTTGCAGATAGTTCCTTTCCCTACGCCCGAGGGACCGGAAACTACAAGGAGCAAACCTTTTTTAGTCATTCATATCATCTTCTTCCGTTATTTCTGTATAGCTACCGTGACGAACAGCAATTGCCTCGGGAGTCAATGCTGACAGCACTACGTGTTCACTGTCCATAACGATAACGCTTTTTGTCTTTCTGCCATAGGTTGCATCTATAAGCATTCCCTTTTCACGGGCCTCCTGTGCAATTCTTTTCACAGGGGCGCTTTCGGGAAGTGCAATGCTGATAATTCTTTCGTCGGAAACGAGGTTTCCGAAGCCGATATTGATTAGTTTCATATCAATTACTCCACGTTCTGTATCTGCTCTCTTAATTTTTCTATTTCCGCCTTTACATCAATTACAATTCTTGCAATATCAAGGTCGTTGGACTTAGAGCCGATTGTGTTGATTTCTCTGTTCATTTCCTGAATGAGGAAATCAATCTTTCTTCCTACACTTCCGCCCTCGTCAAGCATCTTTGTAAACTGGTCAACGTGGCTCGAAAGTCTTACTGTTTCCTCATTTACATTCACCTTGTCCGAGAAAATTGCAACCTCTGTAAGAAGCCTTGTTTCGTCATATGTAGCACTGCCGAGAATGTCACGCATTCTTTCCTCAATTCTCTGTCTGTATTCGGTAACAATTTCGGGCGAACGTTTCTCAACCTCTGCCGTTGCATTGGCAATGAAAGCAAGGTGTTCTTTAAGGTCGGCTACAAGCTTTTCGCCCTCAGCAATTCGCATTGTGTCAAATCCGTCAAGAGCTTCTGAAAGAGCAGAGATAATTGCCTTGGAAATTATCTCCTCGTCTGCATCAGCCTTGTCAACGGTAAATACATCGGGGATGCGGAGAAATGTTTCTGCGGTTGCATTTGTGGAAACCTCAAGCTCCTCTGAAAGAGTTTTAAGCCCTGCAAGGTACTCACGGGCAAGAGCGGTATTAACCTTAACAACGCTAGCATCTTCACCGTTTGTTTCTACATTTACATATATGTCAACCTTACCGCGGTTGATTCTTGCCGAAGCGGTTTTTCTGATTGCATCCTCCATAAATGTATAGATACGCGGCATCTTTATGGAAAAATCACTGTATCTTGAATTAACCGATTTAATCTCAACGGTAAAGGTTTTGGTGCCTGCCTCAGCCTTTCCGCTGCCGTATCCTGTCATACTTTTTATCATAGGAAAAACTCCATTCTGTCAATTTTGGGTACAACACCCCATAATTATTTTACATTATATCATAAATACAGTGTTTTAGTCAACCGTTTTGTAGGATGCTGTTTTATCAGCAAAAGAAAAGCACCCACTAAAAAAGTGAGTGCTTCCTTTTAAATGGCGTGCTTGAAGGGATGCAGATGCTACGCATCTTGTCTGATTGACGACCGCTCGCAAGCGAGCAGTACCCGTCTGTGCACCAACTTCGCTAAAAACGATTATCAATCGTTTTCTTCACGCTCGTTGCCCTCTCAGGGTTCGAATCCCTTGGATTTGTGCAAAAAGAAACAGACACCCACTGATGTGGATGCCTGTTCTTTATTGGCGTGCTTGAAGGGATTCGAACCCCTGACCCTTTGGTTCGTAGCCAAATACTCTATCCAACTGAGCTACAAGCACATCTATTCAAATGCAACAACTATGATAACACACGTTTTTGAAAATTGCAAGCATTATTTTTTCTTTTTTGGAAAAAAGTTTTTCTTCTTTTTCATTTCAATTGACAAACCGATTTCTCAAGTGTTATACTTATACTAATAAAATGGAAAGGTTTTTGTTTTAGGAAAGAGGTTATGAATTATGAAAGATTACAAAATCGGTACCAAATGTATTCAGGCAGGCTACACTCCCGGAAACGGTGAGCCTCGTCAGATTCCTATTTATCAGAGTACCACGTTTAAATATGACACAAGCGAAGAAATGGGTAAGCTTTTTGATTTGGAAGCTTCCGGTTATTTTTACAGCAGATTGCAGAATCCCACTAATGACTGCGTAGCAGCAAGAATTGCGGCACTTGAGGGGGGCACGGCGGCTATGCTTACCTCCAGCGGCCAGGCAGCATCTTTTTACAGTGTGTTTAACATTGCATCCTGCGGTGACCATATCGTTTCTTCTTCTGCAATTTACGGCGGAACATACAACCTGTTTGCCGTAACAATGAAGCGTATGGGAATCGAGTTTACTTTTGTTGCACCAGATTGCACAGATGAAGAACTTGAAGCGGCATTCCGTCCCAATACCAAGGCTGTGTTTGGCGAAACAATCGCAAACCCTGCCCTTGATGTTCTTGATATTGAAAGATTTGCAAATGCAGCCCATGCTCACGGTGTTCCGCTGATTGTTGACAATACTTTTGCAACACCCATCAACTGCAGACCTTTTGAATGGGGAGCAGATATTGTTACTCATTCTACTACAAAATATATGGACGGCCACGCAAGCGGCGTTGGCGGATGTATCGTAGACAGCGGCAGGTTTGACTGGACAAAATATCCTGACAAGTTTCCGGGACTTTGCACTCCCGACGACAGCTACCACGGGGTAACATATACTGAAAGATTCGGTCTTGAGGGTGCGTATATTACCAAGGCAACAGTTCAGCTTATGCGTGACCTTGGCTCAATCCAGTCACCTCAGAACGCATACCTTATAAACTTAGGTCTTGAAAGTCTTCAGCTTCGTATGAAGCGTCATTGCGACAATGCCGAGGCAGTTGCAAACTTTGTAAAGGACCACGAGAAAATCGAGTGGGTACGTTACTGCGGACTTGAGAGCGACAAGAACTACGAGCTTGGCAAGAAATATCTTCCCAATGGCTCCTGCGGTGTAATCTCCTTTGGCGTAAAGGGCGGAAGAGCCGCTGCAGAAAAGTTTATGAAGAATCTCCGCCTTGCATCTATTGAGACCCATGTAGCAGATTCCAAAACCTGTTGCCTTCATCCTGCAAGCGCAACACACCGTCAGATGAACGATGACGAACTTCGTGCGGCAGGGGTATCTCCCGACCTTATCCGTTTTTCCTGCGGTATCGAGGATAAGGGCGACATAATTGCCGACATTGCTCAGGCACTTGAAACTATCTGAATCGAGGTGGCAATATGCCCATAAAAATTCCTAATAAACTCCCTGCGGCAAAGGTGCTTGCAGACGAGAATATATTCGTAATGAACGAAAAAAGAGCGTCAACACAGGACATCCGACCTCTTCGTATCGGAATCCTGAATCTGATGCCTACGAAAATTGAAACCGAAACACAGCTTGCCCGTCTTCTGGGAAATACCCCCTTGCAGGTTGAGGTGGAGCTTGTGCAGGTAAGCACACACAAGGCGAAAAATACCTCTGAGGAACATATGCTTGCTTTTTACAAAACCTTTGACGAGATAAAGGACCAGAAATTTGACGGTTTTGTAATAACCGGGGCCCCCGTGGAGAAAATGGAATTTGAAGAGGTTGACTACTGGGAAGAACTTTGCACCATTATGGAGTGGACAAAGACCAATGTACATTCCACGTTCCACATCTGCTGGGGTGCACAGGCGGCTCTTTATTACCACTACGGTATTAAGAAATACCCCTTGGAGGAAAAGCTTTCGGGCGTATACCGTCACAAGGTTGTGTACAAAAACCCTATGCTTATGCGCGGGTTTGATGATGAATTTATGGTTCCTCATTCAAGACACACTACTGTGCGGATTGAGGATGTGAAAAAATGCAAGGATATAAAAATCCTTTCCGTTTCTGATAAAGCTGGGCTTTATGCCGCCGCAACGGCAAAGGGGAAGCAGATTTTCATAACGGGACACAGCGAGTATGACCGTGACACCTTAAAAAAGGAATACCTTCGTGACGAAGCGGCAGGTATGAAACCCAATGTTCCCGAAAATTATTTCCCCGACGATGACCCGACAAAGGAGCCAATAGTAACGTGGAGAGGCCACGCGAATCTTATTTATTCCAACTGGCTCAACTACTTTGTGTATCAGAGCACACCCTTTGACATTACAGAAATCAAGTAAGAAAACGGAGTGCGTTGCACTCCGTTTTCAAATACCCTCCGCTTGACAAAATGAAAAAATATGCTATAATGTACTCGTAAAACTTTGTGTTTTGCAAATATTTACATAACTTTAAAGGAGTGATTGTCCTAATGGACGGGAGTAACGGGAGTAGTAACACACCGGTATTCGTATTAGTAATCATTGTGCTTGTTGCACTCAGCGCATTTTTCAGCGCATCGGAAACTGCACTTTCATCTTACAATAAAGCGAAGATGAAAAGCGAGGCAGAGGATAAAAAAGGCAAAAAAGCCCGCCGTGTCCTTGAAATTGGCGAAAATTATGAGAAACTGATATCTACAATATTAATCGGAAACAATATTGTAAATATCGTAGCAACATCTGTTGCAACGCTTCTTTTTACAAGTCTTATTGCGGACAAGGCATTGGCTACAACAATATCGACTGCAGTAATGACCTTGGCAGTACTAACCTTTGGTGAAATCACACCGAAGACTATTGCAAAGCGTACCGCAGACAGCTTTTCCAAGAAAGTAGCAGGAATTTTCGAGGCTCTGATGACTGTGTTCACCCCCCTCACGGCAATATTCAACCTGTGGCAGAAGTTTGTTATGAGCTTTGTCAAGGGTGAGGAGATTTCCGTAACCGAGGATGAAATTATCACCGTTGTTGAGGAAGCCGCGGAGGATGGCGAAATTGACGAGCAGGAAAGCGAGCTTATCAAGAATGTTATTAAATTCAGCGACCTTGATGTAAATGATATTCTCACCCCCCGTGTTGATGTGGCGGCAGTTGATATCAGCTGGGACAGGGAGAGGATTGCTCAGGTTTTTGCAGATACAGAATTTTCAAGACTTCCTGTTTATGAAGACTCAATCGACAATATTATGGGCATACTGTATCACAAGGATTTTTCCAACCATAGGGATACGGCTGTAAGCCAGTTGGTAAAGCCCGTGAAGTTTATTTTCTCATCAATGAAAATCTCAAGGCTTCTCCGTCTTTTTCAGGAAAGCAAGTGCCATATGGTGGTTGTCAATGACGAATACGGCGGAACAGAGGGTATTGTAACTCTGGAAGACGTTATAGAATCCCTTGTGGGTGAGATTTATGACGCACACGACGAGGTTGTGGAGGTCATTATAAAAATTTCCGACGATAAGTACCGTGTTCTCGGTAGTACAAGCCTTGATAAATTCCTCGAAACCTACGAGCTTGAACTTGAGGAAGAGGACGACGATTCAGCCATAACCACCCTCAGCGGATTTGCGGCGCATAACCTTGAAAAAAT
>JAZUPX010000115.1:0-12901 GCA_045605405.1 Clostridia bacterium | reverse complement strand
ATCATCTTAATCTGGTCTGCTGTTACAACCAAGAATCCTACAGGAGATATCGAAACTCCGGCACCGCTTCCGCCTCCAAAGGGTTTCTCTCCCGGAGTCTTTGTGGGGATTTCACTGCCGCCTGCAGCAAATCCGAATCCAACCTTTGAAATCGGGATAATCATAGTACCGTTGCTTGTTTCAACCGGCTCACCGATAATTGTGTTAACATCAATCATTCCCTTGATGTTTTCCATTACTGTTCCCATTAAATTATTGATAGGATGTTCGCTCATAATTTACTCCTCCTTACCCTTTCGGGAATTTATTTTTATCAAAATTGTTATTGCAATAAATATAATATAAACAATCCTGCTTTTAATTATACATTCTCCATCAATAGAAAGCACAGTCTCATTATAAACAGGGGTAATTTCTACATCATGATTATCAATATACATTATACTCCCTATTATACCCATAAGGGTGTAAACATGTCCCCACATTATGCCCGTAGATATAGCCGTTAAGGGAGCATCTCCGACACCTATCTTCATTCTAAGGCGGATATTTTTAATCTTAGCATATTTTCTTGCAAGAGTTGTTGCTTTTTTTGAAACTGAAGCATAGTGCCTGATTCTTTCACCAAGCTTCCCGACACTTTTTTCTGCTTTTTTTACCGTTTCCTCAGGATTGTCCTTTTTCTTATCTTTCTTGACCTTAGGTTTGGGAGAATGTTTAAAAACCCGAACTCCCAAAACAAAAACTTTTGTTGAAAAAACTTTTTCATGATAATAAAAGACAATCTTAAGCGGTAAGAATAACAGCAAAACAATAATTGCAATTATTCCAAGTGCAACAAGCATAAATTATTCTCCAATCTCTTCTTCCTGAACATATTCTTCTATAATGTCTGTCGGCTTGTTCTCCACAGCCTCCTCCATAATCTGCTTTTCAGGAAGCGGAGGAAGGTCCTCGAGGGATTTTAATCCAAAGCATCTTAAAAATTCCATTGTTGTTCCGTAGAGAATAGGTCTTCCGGGAGTTTCAGCACGTCCAAGCTCATCAATGAAGCCTCTCTCAAGCAGGCGTGTTACTGAATAGGTGCAGTCAACACCGCGTATAAATTCTATTGTTCCTTTTGTTACGGGCTGATTATACGCAATTATTGAAAGGGTTTCAAGTGCTGCAGAAGAAAGTCCTGCCTGTTTCTTAATCTGAGTAACCCTTTTTATACATTCAAAATAATCGGGGTTTGAACACATCTGTATTGAATTTTCAATCTCAATAAGTTTTATTCCACGGTTTTCTTTTTCGTATTTTTGTTGAAGCGTATTAAAAGCATTTCGGACTTCGTCCTCCCTTACCTCTAACGCTTCTGCAAGTCTGTCTATTTCGACAGCTTCGCCCAAAGAAAAAAGCACTGCCTCAAGCGCACACTCAATATTCTTCCCAATTGTCAAGTTCCACATCTTTTTCACCTCGCTGGCAATAAAGGTTTTCTCCTATCTGAACAACCATAACTGCGCTTTCTTTAATAAGCTCTAAAAGTGCAAGAAATGTTGCAACATACTCTCCCCTAACCTTTAGTCCTGTAAAAAGCTCTTCAAAGGCTGTTTTTTCGCCTTTTTTAAGCTTACCAATAACGCTTTTTGACGCTGTACGGACTGAATAGTTCGTTCTTCCTATTACACGCTTAAAGGTTTTCGGGTCAATAGGCTTACGGGTTGCACTTCTGTCAACTACCGTAAAGAATGCCTCAAAAAGTTTTTCTATGGGGATTTCCCTGTTTTCTGTTTTTACTTTCGGGAGATTAAGCGGTTCTGCCCCTTTGAACACCACACTCTCCATAGAATGGCTGAGCTTTTCCATTTCACCTGAAATTTCTTTATATCTTCTATATTCTTCCAATCTGTCGGCAAGCTCTGCACGGGGGTCTTCCTCTTCCTCATCATCACTTGGAAGAAGCATCTTCGATTTGATATAGAGAAGCTGTGATGCCATTACGAGAAACTCACCGCCAATTTCCATATCAAGCTGCTGCATAAGTTCAATATACGCAAAATACTGGTCTGTAATCATAGAAATAGGAATATCACAGATACTTACTTTATTCTTACTGATAAGGTGTAAGAGCAGGTCAAGAGGCCCCTCAAACACATCAATTTTAAAAGAAAGCTCACTCATTTTATTTATTCCTTAAATAAAAATATTTACAAGTCCGCTAAGACAAATTTCCCACAAGCTAATAAGAGGGTTAATAAACAAGCCCAAGATTCTTCCAAGTATACCGCTGAAGGACAAAAGCAATAAAAGAGGAAATCCAAAGCGTTCATACATTAAAAGCTTATTATAACTTTCATAGGATAAAAATGCACCGAGAATTTTACTTCCGTCAAGAGGCGGAAACGGTAATAAATTAAATACAGCAAAGCTGATATTTATAACAGCAAGCTGAATGAGTACAGTATAAATGAACAGTGTGATAAAATTTGCATGGTTCATAAGAACAAACACATAATACACTGCCGTCAATACCGTAGATACAAACGCAAGAATAACATTTGACACAGGACCTGCAAGGGCTACAAGTGCATTGTCACGCTTTCTGTCTTTAAAATACATGGGATTTACAGGCACAGGCTTCGCCCACCCAAAGCCAAAGAGCGCCATACAAATCGCACCGATGGGGTCAAGATGCGACAAAGGGTTAAGTGTAAGCCGTCCTGAATATTTAGCGGTAGGGTCGCCCAATTTATATGCAATAAAACCATGCGCAAATTCGTGAACCGAGATAGCGGTAAAAAGCACAATAACACGCGCAAGAATTTCAGTTAATGATGAACTAAATAATCCCAAAACATAACCTCCGATTCCTATATATTTACCTATATATTCTACCACATTTAGGATATAATTGTCAACCAAAGCACTGCACCTTAATACATTTTTTACAATATTTTCTTAGTTCATTCAAACAAAAAGATAACTGCAGTTTGTTAGTTAAACTGCAGTTATCTTTTTACTCTTCATTCTCGCCGCATCCGCAATTGCATTTGCCGCACTCGTGACTTGAGGGACATCCTATACATTTTGCGCCGTTTTTCTTTGCCTTAATTATATACCCTACAGACAATATCAAAACAAAAATTAGTACAACGACAATAACTATATTTTCTATATTCATTTAGATTCTCCCATTTATTTCTTTAGATTATTGAAAGCATATTCAGCTTTAAGATTTTTATTTGTCTTGTTAATAAGTCCAACAATTATTGCCATTATTACAGCAACAATTACAAGTCCTGCAATAGCTGCACCGACATTAAGAGAAGCAGGAGCAGTGATAAGTGTACCGATTGTATATACGAGATATGAAACGGTATAACCTACAGCAAGCTGAAGTCCAATTCCACCCCAAAGCCATTTCGCACTTTTCATTTCTGCATTCATAGCACCTATAGCAGCAAAGCAAGGCGGAGTAAAAAGGTTAAACATCAAATATGCAAGAGCTGCAGTTGCCGTAAGTTCAGGAGTAATAATTGGAAGTTCTTTTGTTACATCGGCCAAAGAATAACAAACTGCAATGGTAGCTACGACATTTTCTTTCGCAATAAAGCCTGTAATTGTTGCTGCTGCAAGCTGCCATGAAAGTACACCAACAATCGGAACAAGAATATAAGCAAAAGGTCCAGCAATAGAAGCAAGGATTGAAGAATCTGCGGTTTCTGCAACCTGGAAGCTCCAAGTAAATGTCTGCATAATCTGAACTGCCATATTACAAAGAAGGATAATTGTAGCCGCTTTTACTATGTAAGCCCATCCACGGCTGCACATTGATTTGAATGCACCCCAAACTGAAGGGATTTTATATTCAGGCAACTCAATAATAAAGTATGATTTTCTCGCCTTATAGCCTGTAATTTTGTTAATAAGTAAAGCACCCAGAAAAATCAATAAAATACCCGAAAGATACATAAGTGTACTAACCCAACCTGCATCATCAAAGAAAGCACCTGCAAAAAGTGCGATTACAGGAATTTTAGCACCGCAAGGCATAAACGGTGCAAGCATAGCCGTAGCTCTGCGTTCACGTTCATTACGAATTGTACGGCTTGCCATAATACCGGGAACTGCACAACCGATTGTGATAACAAACGGAATAACTGATTTACCTGAAAGACCAACCTTTTTGAAGATAGGATCAAGAACAACTGCAACTCTTGACATATAACCGCAATCTTCCAAAAGGGCAATCAGGAAGTACATTACCATAACAAGGGGCAGGAAACCAACAACGGCTACAACACCTCCGATTACACCGTCAACAAGGATTGCTGAAAGCAGAGGATTTGCGTCACAAAGAAGTTCGCCAACCCATCCTTGGAATCCTTCAAGCCAACCAACAAGTAAGTCTGCAATAGGAGTACCTACCCAAACCTGAGAAATCTGGAATACAAGATACATTACAACTGCAAAAATCGGAATACCAAGCCATTTATTTGTAAGCACAGAATCAATCTTATCTCCGAAGTTCTTATCCTTCGTAAGTATCTTACGGGTTTCTACATCTTTTACAATCTTATTTACAAATTCAAAACGCTTACGGTCAGCTTTTTCAACCGCTTCTTTACTTGTAAGGTCAACATCGCCCTGAGAATAAACAGCTTTCTGTGATGTTCCTACCGCATTTACTGCAGCTTCAACAACTGCTTTAAGCCCACTTGAAGAAATTGAAACAGTTTCAATTACAGGACATGCAAGTTTTTCTGAAAGCTTTGCTATATCAATTCTTGTGCCTTTTTTTTCATTGATATCACTCTTGTTAAGAGCAACAACCAGGGGTACGCCAAGCTCTAAAAGCTGAGTTGTAAAGAAAAGAGAACGGCTAAGATTTGCAGCATCCACAATATTAATGATAACATCAGGATTTTCTTTCTTTACATAAGAACTTGTGATGCTTTCCTCCGAGGTGAATGGTGACATCGAATAAGCACCAGGCAAGTCTACGGCGATAAGCTCTTCACTTCCCTTATAGTAAGATTTTTTAATTGGGTGTTCTTTCAACTCAACTGTAACACCTGCCCAGTTGCCGACCTTTTCGTTACGACCGGTAAGAGCATTAAACATTGTGGTTTTACCAGAATTGGGATTTCCGGTCAAAGCAATTCTCATAATATAATCCTCCTTATTATAGATAAAAACTCCCAACGGTTAGTTGCAACTAACCGAGATTTAAAAATAAAAGCCAAACTCGGCAATTATATTTTTTATTGAAATATTTCTATGGCCTCCGCCAACTGATTGTCTATATTATATCGTCCGTCCTTAATGGAAATAACACATCCTCCTCTGTGACGTGAGATAACGGTTATAAGCTCTCCGCTATAGCAGCCAAGAGAAAATAGAAATGCATTAAGCTCTTCATCATTGGTTACGATATTCTTTATAATATATTCTTTTCCTTCAAGAGCATCTGTCAAATTCATAGCTACACCTTCGAACAAAAACTTAGTTAGTTTAAACTAACTACGAATATTTTAGCAATAAATATAGATTTTGTCAACCTTTAATTTGAAAATTTTTGAATTTTTTCTATGTAATACTTTTGACACAAATTTGACTTTCTCAACATTATGCAGTATAATAAATCATACAATGCTATATATGGTATCAACAATTTTCGGAGTGATTTTTTTGGATTTCAAATTCGACCAATTCCAAGGTAAACCGCTTAAGATGTGGGCATGGAATGAAAAATTGAATACCGGATATATTCAAAGCCATATATCAAGAATCGCCGAGGCAGGATACGGAAGCTTTTGCATCTGTGCCGACGGAGGGCTTGAAAGCAAATATATGGGTGATGAATGGATGCGGACTCTTGCATCCGCGGTTGAAACAGCCAGGGAAAATTCACTTAATATTTGGGTTTCTGACGAATTTGGCAATTTCTCAGGCTACGGAAACGGTGCTGTTAATTCCTTAGGTCTTGAATATCAGCAAAAGTTCCTTCGCTGTGAAGCAGGCAGTACCACCAACGACTTTACGATAGTGTGTAAGGACGGTTATCATTTTTACTATGAGGTTAACCCCTATTATGCCGACCTTCTTAACCCTGATGCCGCAAGGCTTTTTATGGAAAATGTATGCTATTACAATTCAGAAAGCTTCAAAGAAAATATTGAAGGGATTTTGTCTGTAAATCCACAACTGGGCTATATGAATATTCCGTGGAGCTTTACGCTCCCTGCACAATATAAGGCTGAGTATGGAGAAGAGCTTCTTGAATTATTACCTCAGCTTTTTAATAATGTAGGAAATTACAAAAGCACACGAATTAAATTCTGGGCTCTTATTACAAAGCTATTTGCAGAAAACTTTCTGTCCCCATTACATAAAAGGGCAAAAAACAACGGTGTGCTTTACTCGGCAACTGCACCGTGCCGTGATATGTACGATTTTACAACAAACGGGGATATGATGTTTCAGTTTATTCATATGGATGTACCTTCAATCAGCATAGTTTCAAGGGATACAGTCAATCCTTTGTACGCTGTTATGGCATCTTCAGTTAAAGAGCAGTTTAATAAAAAAGAAAGCGTTGCAACGCTTTTTGAAAACGCAGGTAACGGAGCCACATTTTCCGATTTGAAACGATTTGCAAATTTACAGTTTGCAAACGGAATAACAAAAATTGCAACTGCCTGTGAATCCTCTTCACTGAGAGGAATGAGAAAGCGTACAAACTCAACCGCAGCATATCTTCGCGAAGATTTGACGGAAGCATACAATAAATTTTCTTCCTACATTACAAGAGTAAGTTCTGCTATGTCTTTGGGAAAATCGGGTGCAGATACTCTTCTTATATCTAACCTTACAAACATCTGGAGTGAATTTAACGGAACTGAAAGTGACCGAATAAACGAACTTTCTTCAATAATGTATGATGCCGTTAAGGAGCTGACCGAAAAGCATATACTCTTTCATATCGGTGACGAGCTTATACTAAAGGAGTACGGATATGTTCAGGGGGATGCTTTGTGTATTGGAGATTGTCGCTATAAGATGGTAGTTATTCCCGAAGGTTCTGTTCTTCTTGCCAGCACTGAGAAGCTTCTTTCGGAATTTGAGCATAGAGGCGGATTTATTGCTTACACCTCCTCCCTTTCTGAAAATGATATATGTGACAATTCGTCAATTAAATATACAAGCCGTATTTGCGAGGGTTATTCTCTTCATTACTTTTTTAATAATTCAAATGAGGAAATTACTTCTTCCATAAATTCGGGAACGAAGATGCTCGACCTTTCTTCAGGAGATGTTGTTCCGTTTTACGGTGTTTACAAATTTTCTCCATACGAGGCAATCGTTGTTATAAAGGATGAAACCCCCGAAATTCCCAGACCTTTTATAAAACCGCTTAAAACCCTTGATATAAGTGGAGAATGGTCTGTTAACGGCGATGTTCAAAACATCCTTGTTATAGATAAATGTGATGTTTTGATAGACGGTGAAATGGTGGCGGAAAACATCAATGCCGTTGATGTGACAGAACTTATATATTCAAATAAATCACCCTGTGTTGCAGAGTGTATTTTTAAGTTTAATGTTTCAGAAACTATCGACAGCCTTCATGTTGCAAATGAGTCGCTGAATAAATTTGATGCAAAGGTGAATGGCTCTCCTTTTATATTTGAAGACTCTGATTTTAATATTGCACAGCATCTTGTCGTTGGAGAGAATGTCATTTCATTAACTGCGAATTTTTCTCCGTCAGAAAAATTCCTTAACGCATACACGACAGCAACAAAATCGGAAAACGAGCTTAGAAAACTATACTTTGACACAGAAATCGAAGCTCTATATTTAGTTGGTGATTTTTCAGTAAAAACAGATGGAGATTTCAGACCGCTTGATAAAAATGCTTACAGATACATCGGAGATTTTTCTATTGAATCGCCAAAGGAAACCTTCAACATTTCGAGTCTTCATACACAAGGCTTCCCATTCTTCTGCGGAAAGCTTCGCCTCTCAAAGAAATTCAATCTTTCCGACACACAGTATTGCATAAAATTTACACCTTATGGAATAAACGCTGTAACTGTTACCGTAAACGGAAAGAAAATTCCACCGGTTATATGGGAGCCGTATGAGGTTAATTTGTCTGAGCTTCTTTTAAAGGGTGATAACGAAATTGAGATTGAAATTTCTACTACAATGCGTAATCTTTTTGGTCCCCACCACATCCCACTCGGAGAGCTTTACACTGTAAATCCAGGTGATTATTACAGAGGTGAATCTGTATGGAATCATATGAGCTCTACCCCGTGGGACGAAAACTACTGTTTTACAAAATTTGGTATTGACAGTATATAGCAGTATTCTTTACTGAATTTAACAGTAGACTGTTGTTTCGTTTTGTTATATAATATTTATAAATAATTATTGAAGGAATAATGCCAATGAACTACTTAAGAAAAAAGCTTTTATCATTAATAATTGTATTTTCAATAGCAATACCAGCGTATCCAACAAATCCTTACACAGAAAACCCCCGTGTACTTACTCCCCCCATCTGGAATCCTGATACCTCATATTTTGAGACAACGGATACAAAAACAGAAAACAATATGCCCCAAGAGCACGAAATGGGCATAACTGAAGTTTATGACGAAAACAACATTAAATTTTCAAACTATGTTGACGGCTATTCCCTTATACTCCCCAACAACATATCTGTTGATTTGTCTTTGTCAGATATTGGAACTACTTTTTCCGGTGGTACACTTAAATTCAGGGTGTTTAAGGAAAGCTTTGCTTCATCGAATGAGGTTCTTTCTTACGTTAATTATTCAAACAAGTTTATTGACAATTCTGTAAATCATACGCTTGAGCTTCGGGACTCTTATTCACATAACGGAAGAAAATATAACCTTTTACAATGGTCAAGAAATAAGCTTGGCAGAGTCCGTGACGACAAAAATTTTTATGCTTGCGTTGATGCAATTGTAGGAAGAGATGTATATACATTTTACTTTACATCTTCTGTACCTTTCTCAAATTACGGGGGGTATATGTATATTGTTGACTCGCTTGCAACCTTTACTCCGACGATTTCAAAGGAGCTTGCTTATAACAAAGGCTATAAAGGAACAGACATTTCAAGACTGAACGATAAAGCAAAAGAAACCTACACTAACCTTTTCGGTGATGATGCTTCTTTCAAAATGGGAATGTTTGCACCTGACAGATTCGGTGGATATAAAAGGATGGAAGAAATCGAAAAGCAGATAGGCTATAAATTCTGTGCATTTTTAGTATATACAGAGTTTCTTGATATAGAATATTCCGACTACTCTGAATATATACGCCGTGTAAACGAATATGTTTCTGCCGTTGAAGGTAATCTCCGCTATGCGCAGGAGTCCGGCCGAGCTATTGAGCTTACCTTACAGACTCCTCTTTCAAGAAAATATACTTCATCAAATATGATATACGAGATTCTTAACGGAGATTATGATAGTTTCATTTATACGTATGCAAATATGATTGCAAAGTATCCGGATGTTACAGTTCTTTTCAGACCCTTTAATGAAATGAACGGGGACTGGTGCAACTACTGTGCATATCATACCTCCCGTGACCCTCAGATTTATGTTGAGCTTTACAAGTATCTGTACAAGATATTTGACGAAGCAGGTTGCGACAACACCATCTGGGTATGGAATCCGAACGAAAGAAGCTTCCCCAATTATAAGTGGAACAATGAAGCACTCTATTATCCCGGAGATGAGTATGTTGACGTGTACGGCATTACCGGATACAATACGGGAACATATTACAAAGGTGAAACATGGAGAAGCTTCGATGAAATTTACTCCCCAATTTATAAAAGGGCATTGGAAATTAACGAAAAGCCAATGATGATTACTGAATTTGCCTGCTCAGCAATCGGCGGAGATAAAATTAAATGGATAGATGATATGTTTAAGGTACTTCCCAAATACAATAAAATAAAAGTCGGTATTTGGTGGCACGCAACCGACTGGGATGGTGACACTCTTGCAAGACCTTACTTTATAGACTCCCCCAGCGGTACTTTGAACGTATTTGACAAATATCTTAATTAGAGGTGATTTTTATGGAAATACTATGGTTAATTCTGCTTGTAGCATTAATTGTACTTGAAATGGCTACAACACAGTTTATATGCATATGGTTTGCAGGCGGTGCATTGGCAGCGTTTGTATGTGCGTTGTTAAACTTAAACACAGCCGTTCAGACCGTTGCGTTCGTTCTCGTTTCTGCCCTGCTATTAATATTTACTAAAAAATTTGTAAATAAGCTAAGGTCTGTTCCCAATGCTAAAACAAATGCAGATGCACTTATCGGTCAGTCTGCTGTGGTAACTGAGGAAATTTCAAACATAAACTCAAAAGGTTCCGTTAAAATACGCGGACTTGAGTGGAGTGCGAGAAGCGTTACGGGAGATTCTATTCCAAAAGAAGCATATGTAACAGTAAAAGAAATTGACGGTGTAAAATTATTGGTAGAAGAAATAAAATAAGAAAGGAAGAATAATTATGGAATTTATTTTGGCATTAGTTTTTGTTTTGATTGTTTTAATTATCTCAAACATCAAAATTGTTCCCCAGGCTTATTCTTACGTTATTGAAAGATTAGGCGGTTACTACACAACCTGGAGCGTTGGACTTCATATCAAAGTTCCTTTTATTGACCGTATTTCCAAAAGGGTTAACCTTAAGGAACAGGTTGTTGACTTCCCTCCCCAGCCTGTTATTACAAAGGATAATGTTTCAATGCAGATTGATACAGTAATCTATTTCCAGATTACTGACCCAAAGCTTTACACATACGGTGTAGAAAGACCTATGATGGCAATTGAAAACCTTACCGCAACAACACTCCGTAATATCATTGGTGACCTTGACCTTGACGGAACACTTACATCGAGAGACACCGTTAACACAAAAATGCGTGCAATTCTTGATGAAGCAACTGACCCTTGGGGTATTAAGATTAACCGTGTAGAGCTTAAAAATATTATTCCTCCCAAGGAAATCCAGAATGCGATGGAAAAGCAGATGAAAGCAGAGCGTGAACGACGTGAAGCGATTCTCCGTGCCGAAGGTGAAAAGCGTTCGTCCATTCTTATGGCTGAGGGTGAAAAAGAATCTGCTATTCTTCGTGCCGAGGCAAAAAAACAGTCTGCCATCCGTGAAGCGGAGGGTGAAGCAGAAGCAATTATCGCCGTACAGACGGCTATTGCCGAGGGTATCAAAAAAATTAACGAAGCGAATCCCTCTCAGTCCTATGTTGCAATAAAATCTCTTGAAACGATGGAAAAAGTTGCCGACGGACAGGCAACGAAAATTATTATTCCCTCTGAGATTCAATCTTTGGCAGGTCTTGCTTCTTCCTGCAAAGAACTTTTTAAAGACTAAACTACAAAAAGCTTATCCTTTATGGATAAGCTTTTTTATTTATATAATACCTTTTATTAAAATTTCAACACCAATAATCAGAAGAATAGAACCTCCGAGAATAAAAGATTTATTTGACAGATATGTACCAAATCGTTTTCCTATTACTACTCCTCCAGAGCATATTACAAAGGTAACAGTAGCAATTACGGTAGCGGCTGTCAATGCCAGAAGTGTATTATATGTAGCCAATGTAAATCCGACTGAAAGAGCATCTATCGAGGTGGCTATCCCCTGAATAATGAGAGCCGTGAAGCCTATTTTCTGCTTACACTCGCCCAAAGATTCCTCCCCTTTTATCCCATCCTTTAACATTCCGCCTCCTATATATAACAGAAGTAAAAATGCAATCCATGGAATAAACGGTCTGAAAGCCTCAAATTTATCAACAATAGTATGTACACAAAGCCAACCGGTCAGAGGCATTGCAGCCTGAAAAAGGGCAAACGTTAAAGCAATTGTAATGACTTTCTTTTTCTTCATACAAGGTTCACTCATCCCGTTCACCATAGAAACAGAAAAAGCATCCATTGCCAATCCTACACCAAGCAAAAAATTTTCGATAAAAAAAGCTAAGTTCATAATTTTTCTCCCAAATACGTAATACTAAAATATTGTACAACAAAATACTATGAATTTCAATGGGATTTACAAAAAAATAATTGACAGCATTTTTTTCGCATCATATCATATTATATATTGAAATTTTTATACTTATTTTATATAATTAAATAGAAAGAAACTTTTTAAAAAGGATGTTGTGGGTGCTTAAATACATTATAAAAAACCTACGTGATTTTTCAGAGGAAGATTATAAAGAAAGTTTTTCTTATATGACTTCTTTGCGAAAAGAAAAAGTTATCAGATATAAGGATGAAGATAGAAAAAAATGCACACTTGCAGGTGAATTCTTGGTAAGGCAATTACTCTCTGGCGCGAGTGGAAAAACCAAGGAATCATTTATTATATCGGCAAATAAAAATGGAAAGCTGTTTTGTGAAAATCATCCTGATTTATATTTTAACATTAGTCATAGCACTGGCATGGTTGCTGCTGTCATTTCGGACGAAGAAGTAGGGATTGATATAGAAGTTGTACGACCTACTGCTTTAAAGCTCGCAAAAAGGATATGCAACAATAAAGAATTATTATATATATACGGACATATTCCCGACAATTCCGAATACAGTCAAGATACAAGCATAGATACTCTGCACCGTTTTTTTGAAATATGGACTGCTAAAGAGGCATATTTCAAATGTGTCGGGACAGGTTTCTCGAGCCTTTCCAAGCTAAAATCACTTTCCTTGGATTTTCCGAAAACAAAAATTGCGACAGACGAATATGTTCTTCATATAGTAAAAACATCAGATATAACCTAAGCAATAAGGGAGATGTAACAGTTGTTACATCTC